>CAXTPM010000467.1:4181-4691 GCA_964245865.1 uncultured Fimbriiglobus sp.
TCGACAAGCCCGGCGTCGACGACCTGATCCTCGGCTACCTGCGGCGGCTGCTCGGGGGCCGGTGCCAGGCCATCAAGCAGCAGGCCGAGGAGATCGCCCACCGGTCCACGCCGCCGTCTTGAGCCGGCTTTCCTCCCCGCCTGGGTGCCATTCCGTAGACCCTCGGGTGTCACGGAGGGTTCCCATGCCGACGCCGCTTGCCGCCGCCTTCGCCGGCCTCCCCGACCCCCGCGGGGTCCGGGGTCTGAAGCACTCGCTTACCGACATCCTGGTGATCACCCTGTGTGCGGTCGTCGCCGGGGCCGACTCGTGGGAAGAGGTCGAGCGGTTCGGCCAGGCCAAGCAGAGCTGGCTGAGGCGGTTCCTGGCCCTGCCCAACGGCATCCCGAGCCACGACACCTTCTACCGGCTGTTCGCCCGGCTCGACCCGGATGCCTTCGCCCGGAGCGTGACGGGCTGGCTGGCCGGGGCGTGCGAGGCCGCCGGGCTGAGGCACGTCGCCATCGACGG
>CAXTPM010000468.1:0-4689 GCA_964245865.1 uncultured Fimbriiglobus sp.
GGTCAGGGGCGAGCCGCCGAGGACGACGGCCATCGTGAGCCGACCGCCGTCGAGTTTGATGTCACTCAGCTTGAGGCGCCCGCCGGGGCCGGCGTCCGCCACGCTCAGGGCAACCTCGCCGGGCTTGGGGTCGGCCACTTTGACGATGGCGAGGCGCTGCCGGGCGGCGGCGCTGACGCCGGCGGAGAGGGTGTAGTTGCCGGGCGCGAGGCGGGGCGAGCCGCTGCTCTCCTGGGAGCGCGCGGCGGGCGCGGCGAGCAGGAGCGCGGCGAGGACGGGAAGGCACTTCATGCGGGGACTCCGGGGGTTCTTGGCTTTCTGAGCGGGGGGTGTCAGCCCCCCGAGTCTCGCAATCGTTCTCGGCTAGCCGCAAGTGATGACCAGCCTCGGGGGGCTGACACCCCCCGCTCAGAATACAAATTCGCCCGCCCTACTTCCCCGGCCCCGTCATCGTCCGCCGGATGAACTCCAGGTGCGTTCTCGGGTAGTGCGGCGACGCGATGCCGTGCCGGGCGCTCGGGTACAGCATCATCTCGAAGTCGGTCTTGCCGGCTTTCTGCAGGGCTTCGAGCAGTTGGGCGCTGTTCTGCAGGTGCACGTTGTCGTCGATCAGACCGTGGCAGAGCAAGAGGCGCCCGTGGAGTTTGCCGGCCGCTTTGACCACGCTGGAGGCGGCGTAGCCCTCGGGGTTCTGCTTCGGGGTGAGCATGAAGCGCTCGGTGTAGATGCTGTCGTAGAGCGACCAGTCGGTGACGGGCGCCCCGGCGACGCCGGCCTTGAACACGCTGCCGTGGGTGAGGGCATACGCCGTGATGTAGCCGCCGTAGCTGTGGCCGCTGATACCGACGCGCTCGGGGTCGAGCCAGCCGCGCTTGCCCACCCACTGCACCGAGGCTTCGAGGTCCTCGAGTTCGGTCTTGCCCAACTGCTTGTAGGCGAGCCACGAGTATTTGGCGCCGTGGCCCGAGGCCGATACGGGGTCGATCTCGAACGCTACCACGCCGAGCGCCGCCACCGCGTGCGGCATCAGCCTCGGCGAGTAGGTGTCGCGCACGGTCGGGCTGTGCGGCCCGGCGTAAGTGAGTACCCACAGCGGGTACTTCTTCGCCGGGTCGAAGTCGGGCGGGTACGTCAGCACGCCGTCGAGTTCGATGCCGCGCAGCGGTACCTTCACGCGCTCGCTCTTGCCGAGGGCGAAGCCGTCGAGCTTGGGCGCTTTCGGCTCGGCGAGGGTGCGCACCGCCCCCCCGGTACTCAGGTCGATGAGGCGCGACGAAGGCGGCGCGTCGATGGAGCTGGCGCGGTCCACCGCGAGCGACCCCTTGGGCGCGAGCGCGAGTTGGTGCGAGAGTTTGCCGTCGGTGAGTAGCTTGCGCTCGCCGGTGGCGAGGTTGACGCGGTAGTAGTTGACGCGGTTGGGCGCCTCAGCCGTGGCGGCGACGATGACCGAGTCGCCCTCGACCCGCTCCACACTCCGCACCTCGAACTCGCCGCTCGTGACGGCCCCTTTCAGCGTGCCGTCGGCGGCGTAGCGGTAGACGTGCTTGAACCCACTCCGCTCGCTCGGGTAGAGGAAGTCGCCGCCGGGCAGCGCGTGAACCGGGCCGGCGTCGTCGATCCAAGCGGGCGTCGAGTCGCGGAACAGTTTGGCCGGCTCGGCGGTGTCCGATCGCCAGGTGGTGAAGTCGAGCCAGGTCTGCTCGCGGTTCTGCACGTAGGCATACACCTTCGCCGGCACGTCGCCCGCCGCGGGGAGCCACCCCACCCGGCTGACGATGGTGCTAGTCGGCTCGTAGCCGGGGAGCTTGAGTTCGCGCACCGCGCCGGTGCCGAGGTCGGCGAGGTGCAGGCTCACCGTCGGGTTCGCCTCGCCGGCCTTGGGGTAGGCGACCTCTTCGAGCTTGCCGTGGGCCGGCTCGGCGCGCGCCAGCGGGAACGGCGTGACATTCGCGTCGTCGAAGCGCAGGAATGCCAGCGACTTGCCGTCGGGTGCGAACCAGTAGGCGCGCGAGGCGCGGTTGAAGATTTCCTCCTCGTACACCCAGTCGGCGGTGCCGTTCAAGACCCCGCGCGGCCCCGGCTTGGCGTCGGTGGTCAGGCGCTTCGACTCCCCCGTGGCGAGGTCGGCGGCGTGCAAGTCGCCGGCGCGGACGAACGCGGCGAAGTGCCCGCCCGGCCCCACCGAGAGCGCCTCGGGCGCGGCCTCGGCGGCGGGAGTCAGCCACCGGCCCGGCGAGCCGTCGCGCAGGGCGAGTGCGAGGCGGTTGCCGAGCGTCAGCACGATCGCCGAGCGATCCGCCGTCGGGCGCTGGGCGCCGAACGCCTTCGACGCGGCGGCGAGCAGCTTGGCGTCCACCTGATCAAGCTTCGCGCAGGATTCGACCAGCTTCGCCGGGTCGGTGTGCAGCGTTTTCTCGCCGCTGCGGGCATCGACCGCGAACAGTTTGCCGTCCTTGGGTTCGAGGTACGACGCGCCGTCGGGGAGCCACTCGGGCGGCGGGCCTTGCGCGGACTGCCGCCGCGCGGCCTGCATCGCCTCGAAGGTGAACGGCTTCTTCTCACTCGGCTTGGGTGCCGGGGGCGCCTGCGGCCGGCGCACCGTCTTGAGTACGGCGAACGCCGCCTCCGGGGTGGGGCCGGCGAGGAAGTTCCACGCCGCGAGGCCGTCCTCGGCCTGCGGCTCCAGCAGGTGGGCCGCCAGGTTGCCCAGCGGCTGGGCGGTGTCCACCCGGATGGCCCCGGCCGGCACGGCCCGGTCGGCCGGCCCGCGCCACGCCCCCTCGACGGTGACGAGGGCGTGCCCCTGGAAGAACCGCGCGGCAGGGGTCGCGCTCGACATCTCGAACTCCATCGCCGCCACGGTTTCGGGCGCGGTCAGCACCGTGAAGGCGATGCCGTGCGCGGTCAGAGTGTCGCGCAGCTTCTCCGACGGACACGGGACGATGTAGGCCGCGCCCATCACCGCCTCGGAAGTCGCGGTCACGACATCGCGTCGGACGGCGGTGTAGTCGCACGCCACGTCAGTGCGAACCGACTTGCCGTCGGTCGTGGTCTCAACGTAGCCGGCGATCACCTCGGGCCGGTCGCGCGGCCCGACTTTGGTGTGGACCGCCACCCGCTGCGGCGACTCGGGCGCCGTCGGCTTCTCTGCCGGCGGCCTCGGCTCGGCGAGGTAGCTCGCCAGCACCGACTCGACGTAGCCGCGCGTGGCCCGCACCCGAGTCTCGAACGGGTCGTAGGTGTACGACTCGCTCAGGACCGCTAGCCGGCCGGTCAGGGCGAAGTATTGGGTGCCGAAGCGGGGCAGCGCGGGGTACGTCTCCCACTGCGTGTGCCCCTTCGTGAAGTCGCCGTAGGGGAACGAGTGCAGGCCCGTGCGCGCGGTGAACTCGGTCGCCGCGCGGCGCAGCACCCGCTCGCCGTGGGCGAGCAGGTCCGCCCCCGCGCCGGGGTGGCGCGGGCCGTCGTAGGTCAAGGAGTAGCGGTGGAAGCTGCCGTTGGTCGTGTGGCAGTCGATGATGAGACTCGGGTTCCAGTCGTTCACGAGCTTCACCAGCCCGCGAATCTCCGGCGATTCGAGCTTGATGAAGTCGCGGTTCAGGTCGAGCTTCTGGGCGTTCTCGCGCGTGCCGACCGACTTCGGCCCGTTCTGGTCCACCCTGTGGGTGGGCGACATCGCGTCGTTCCCGGCCGGGTTCAGGTTAGGCAACAGCACCAGCGTGTAACTCTCGGCGAGCTGACGCATCTCACTGCCCGGCGGCGCGGTCACGAGGTCGCGCGCCAGCGCCAGCACCGCCTCCTTGCCATCGACCTCGCCGGCGTGGATGTTGGCGTACACCAGCGCCACCGGCTTACCGGCGGTCGCGGCCTGGGCCGGGGTCGTGACGCCCGACGCGGACACTACCAAGATCGGGCTGGCCGGCGGCGTGTCGGCGAGCAGGGTCGCCCGCACAGGCCCGGTTCGGGTCGCGGCAATCACTTCGCAGAACGCCCGGACCTGGGCGTTGGTTGAAGTCGATTCGTAGCGCGACGCCTCCGCCGGGGTGACCGGCGGCGGCGCCGGGGGGGCTTGCAGCAAGAGACAAGCGAGGATCGTGGCGAGCGGCATCGGCGGGCCTTCCCGGAAGTGACGTGGCGCGGGCGGGTGGTGGCTTACAATAGGGGCGGACTGCCCGCGCGGCCCTATAACACCAACCGATGCACGACGCCCCGCCGAACGCCGACCCGCTGCGCGACCGCCTCGAGCGCTTCCTCCTGGCGTCCGACGAGGTGCTCGTCGGCCAGCGCGCGCTCGTCGGGCGCCTCTTAATCGCGCTCGCCACCGGCGGGCACGTGCTGCTCGAAGGCGTCCCCGGCCTCGCCAAAACCACCGTCGTGCGCACCGTGGCTCGCGCCCTCGCACTGCAATTCCGCCGCGTGCAGTTCACGCCGGACTTGCTGCCGGCCGACCTCATCGGCACGCAAATCTACCACCCCGCCACAGGCACCTTCGCCGTCCGCCCCGGCCCCGTGTTCGCCAACGTGATCTTGGCCGATGAGATCAACCGCGCCCCGGCGAAAGTTCAGTCAGCGCTTCTCGAAGCGATGCAGGAGCGCCAGATCACTATCGGCGAGGAGACGCTCATGCTCCCCGACCCGTTCTTCGTGCTGGCCACGCAGAACCCGATCGAGCAGGAGGGGACGTACCCC
>CAXTPM010000469.1:0-4682 GCA_964245865.1 uncultured Fimbriiglobus sp.
CGCTGGGCGGTCGTCGAGCAGTTCGCGTACATCCAGTCCATCCCCTTCTCCGCGATCAAGGGGTACAGCGACTGGGTCGCCTCCTCGACAGTCTCGTTGAACGCCTCGCTCGGCGAGTGGCCGTGGGCGCGCAGCACCTCATATTGCGCTAGCCAGATGCCGTAGATGGCCCCCATCAAGACGCCGCGCTCGCCGGTGAGGTCGGAGTAGACCTCCTTCTGGAACGTCGTCTCAAATAGATACCCCGAGCCGATGGCGATGCCGAGTGCGAGGGCGCGGTCGCGCGCCTTCCCCGTCGCGTCCTGGTGGACGGCGAAGCTCGAGTTGATGCCGCGCCCTTCGAGGAACAGCCGCCGCACCGTGGTGCCCGACCCCTTGGGGGCGACCAAAATCACGTCGATGTCCGGCGGCGGCACGACGTGCGTTTGGTCGGCGTAGACCACCGCGAAGCCGTGGCTGAAGTAGAGCGCCTTGCCGGCGGTGAGGTGCGGCTTGATGCGCGGCCACATTTCCTTCTGGCCGGCGTCGCTGAGTAGGTACTGCACCACCGTGCCGCGCTCGGCCGCTTCCTCGGGCGTGAACAGCGTCTCGTCCGGCACCCAGCCGTCTTCGAGGCACAAGTCATACGCCTTGCCGCCCTGGCGCTGGCCGACGACGACCTTCACGCCGTTGTCCCTCATATTAAGGGACTGGCCGCGGCCCTGGACGCCGTAGCCGACCACGGCCACCGTCTCGGGGTCGAGTAGGGCTTTCAGGCGCTCGGGCGGGTAGTCGGTGCGCTCGACGGCGGTCTCGTGCTCGCCGCCGAGGTGCAGTTCTTTCATGGCGTCCAACTCGCGCGGGGTGGGGGTGGTGTGTGCGGGGGTCGTGGGGTAGGATAAGCCCCAATTGTCTTGCCGTCAAGATACGCGCGATTAAGATACCGGCATGCCCGCCCCCCCCGAACTAGCCGACGCGCCCGACTCCCCCGACTCGGTGGACCGCGTGCTCGCCGACTGGCGCGCCGCGCGCCCCGACCTCGACCCCGCCCCCCTGGCCACCATCGGCCGGGTGCTGGTGATCGCGCAAGTCCTCACCAAACGCGTCGAGGCCGCGCTCGCGGACCACCAACTCACCCTGGGTCAGTTCGACATCCTCGCCACGCTGCGCCGCCACCCGGAGCAGCGCCTCTCGCCGGGGAAGCTGTTGGCGAGCGTGGTGCTCACCAGCGGCGGCATGACGGCGCGCCTGGATAAACTCGCCGAGATGGGGCTGGTGGCGCGCACCGCCGACCCCAACGACCGGCGCGGCGTGGTGGTCGCCCTCACGGCGGCGGGCCGGCGGCGGATCGACGCGGCCACGGCCACGAGATTCGCCGAGGCGGCGGACGCGGTGGCCGGCCTGCCGGCGGCGGAGCGGGCGGCGCTGGAGGGGCTGTTGAAGCTGTGGCTGGGGCGGCTGGCGGGCTGAGCGGCGGGCCTCACACCAGCAGGTCCGCCACACGCACCGCCGTCGTTGCCGAGAGCGGCGTCACGGCGTCGGCGGCCCCGAAAGTCTGCAGGCTGGCGTAGTCGCCGCCCTGCGGGTCGCGGTACACCAGAAGCCGCCGGCCGTTGATGTCGAGCACCCAGTACTCGGGGACGGCGGCGCGGGCGTACAGCAGGCGCTTCTCGTTGGTGTCGTAGCCCAAGGAAGTGTCGGACACCTCGACCACCAGCGCGGCCGTGGTCGGGTGGGCGGGGTAGTCGCGCGGGCCTCCACGCACGACGGCCAAGTCGGGCAGAGGGTCGGTATCCAGCCCAAAGATCAGCGGCGACTGGTGCCGCGGCCACCACCCGGCGCCGAACGCGAGTCGGAGAGCGGCATCGACCAGTTCCAGGGCAATCGCGTGCGGCGGGCCCATCGGCCCCTGCTCCAGAATGGCGCCGTCGATGAGCATGGCCCGCCGCCCCTCGAACAGCCCGGAGTCGCCGAGGCGGTGGAACTCGGCGCACGTGAAGCGCAGCGGCCGCGGCGAGAAAGTCGCGCCGGGCGGCGGGGCCGGGCGCGGCGGGGGGGCGGCGAGGGTGGTCACGGCGGCTCCTTCGGCGGGTATTCGGTAGGATTGTAACCCGCGGCCCTACTCGTCCACCACGTCGTCCAACAGCGAAATCGCCACCAGTTCAGCACGCGACACCAGCACGCGCTTGCGGTTGCGCTTCACGCCGGTGGCCACGCTCGCGGCGACGTAGTTCTCGCGGCTGGTTTCGGTGTCGCGCAGGTCGTGCAGGTCGGCGTTGCGCATCTCCAGGAAGTGCTCGCCGATCTCTTTGAGCACCCCGAGGCAGACGTACTCGCCGCGCAGGTCGATGACGACTTTCTGGTTCAGGTACGGCTCGAGCATCGCACTCCCCCGCTGTCGCAAAGACGTGGCGTTACCCCACTCCACCGGGGTAGTGTATTCGGCTTGACGGCGCCCGGCGCGGCGTGCGATTTTTGGCGCCGCCCCGGCACGACGCCGGCGCAGTGGCCAGCCGAGGACGCGCCGCCGTGACCGTAACGCACCCCCTCGGCCGACTCGCACTCGGCGGCGCCCTCGTCGTCTGCTCCGCGCTGCTCGCCGCGCTGGTGCCGCCGTTCGACGACGAGCTTTACTACTGGTGCTGGGCGCAGAAACTCCAACTGAGCTACTTCGACCACCCGCCGATGGTCGCGTACCTCATCCGACTCAGTTGCGGCATGTTCGGCGATTCGGTGTGGGCGGTGCGCCTGCCGGCGTGCGCGGCGGGCGCGGCGGTGTGGCTCATCATCAGCGAATCGACCCCGTGCCGGCGGCTCCTGCCGTGGGTGCTGTGTACGCCGCTCTTTACGTTCGGCTCGATCCTGATGACCCCCGACACGCCCCTGATCTTGGCGTGGGCGCTCTACTTCCGCTGGCTAGTGGCGGTCCACCGGCGGCTCACCCCGGACGGCGGCTGGTACGGCCGCGTGGCGCCGGCGTGGTGGCTCCTCGGCGGCATTATCCTGGGCTTCGGGGCACTCGGCAAGTACACGATGGCCCTGGCGGTGCCGGCGGGGTTCGTGAGTTTCCGCCTCTCAGGGACGCCGTGGAAGGCGTGGCTCCCCGGCTACCTGGGGCACGGCGTGGTGTCGCTCGCCTGTTTCGCCCCGGTGATCGCCTACAACGTGCCGCGCGACTTCGAGCCGCTCTTGTTCCAGTGGGCGCACGCGATGAGCGGCGCCACCGGCGCGCACAAGCCCGGCTGGCTCACGGGAGTCGAGTTCCTGGCGATGCAGGTCGCGCTGTTCGGTACGTTCCCGCTGGTGCTGTTCCCGTGGGCGGTCGCGCGGGCGAAGCAACTCAGCGCCGACCCGCTCACGCGCGTGAGTCTGGCGCTTTACGCCGTGCCGTTCGGCTTTTTCGCGCTCAAGTCGTTCCGCGGGCCGCTCGAAGGCAACTGGGCGCTCGTGAGCTACCTGAGTTTCTGGCCGCTGGCACAAGTCTGGCTGGACGGAGCCTGCCCGGCGCGCTGGCGGGGCTGGTCGGTGCGGCTGGGGTTCGCCGCGCCGGCGTGCATCGTGGCCGTGATCGCCGTCCACCTCGTGACCCCCTGGCCGTGGTACGCGCCGAAGCGCGACCGCATCACCCGGCAGTTCGGGCGCTTCGACCTGGCCGGCGAGGTGGCGGGCGACTGGCGGCGCGCGGGCGGCGGGCCGGTGTACACGCCGACGTACCAGTGGGTGGCGCTATTGCGCTTCCGCGGGGTCGATGCGCGGCAGATGGCGGGCGTGTCGCGGCCGAGCCACTTCACCGTGCCGCCGGAGTCGCTCGCGGACTGCGACACGCCGCTGGTGTTCAACGAAATCGCCCTGATCCCGGAGTTGTGCCGCGGCTTCGGCCCGCCCGAGGAGTTGGGCGTCTACCCGCTCGCGGTGCGCGGCGAGCCGTTCAGCGAGTACCGGCTGATGCGCTACCGGAAGTGCCCGGACGGGGCGAAGTTGGGCGCTGCCCCTTGACAGCCGCGCGCCGGGGCCGACGATGACACTTGGCGATCTCCCCCGCCCCCCTTGCGCCCCGCGCCGCCCCCACCGATGCCACCACCGCCGCGCCGGCGTTCGCCCGGCCCCGCCCAAACTCGAGTCGCCGAGGAGTTCGTCTCCACCCCTTCGGAACTCGGCGCGTTCCTCGACCACCTCGCGGGTGTCGCGGTCGTCGGCCTCGACACCGAGTTCGTCGGCGAGGAGAGCTACCGTCCCGAACTCTGCCTGGTGCAAGTCGCCACGCCCGAGCGGCTGGCGCTGATCGACCCCTACTCCGCCGGCGACCTCGGCGCGTTC
The DNA here is from genome assembly GCA_964245865.1 of uncultured Fimbriiglobus sp. GTDB lineage: Bacteria > Planctomycetota > Planctomycetia > Gemmatales > Gemmataceae > Fimbriiglobus. Next base: position 4,297 of record CAXTPM010000469.1, read on the forward strand.
TGGCGGATGCTCTGCGACCCCGCGCGCACCACGGTCGTGCACGCCGGGCGCGAGGAGGTGCGCATGTGCCGCTTCGCCATCGGCGAGGCGCCCGCGCGGGTGTTCGACCTGCAAGTCGCCGCGGCGCTGGTGGGGTTCAACTACCCGATCGGCTACGGCGGACTGGTGCAGGAAGCCCTCGGGGTGCGCGCGAACAAGTCCGAGACGCTCACCGACTGGCGCCGCCGGCCGCTGAGTGCCGGGCAGGTGCGCTACGCCTACGACGACGTGCGCTACCTCTTGGAGTTGCACCAACTCCTCAACGACAAGCTGGTGAAACTCAAGCGCACCGGCTGGGGCGACGAGGAGTTCGCCACGGCCGTGCGGCGCGCGGTGGCCGACGACCC
>CAXTPM010000470.1:0-4682 GCA_964245865.1 uncultured Fimbriiglobus sp.
TGAAGCAACTCGCGGCGGCGGCGGCACTTCTGCACGTGAGCCTCGCCCCGGTCGGCCCGGCGGAGTGGGCGGTGCATCTGGGGCAGGGGCTGCGGAACGTCTCGCTGATCGAGTTGGTACCCCTGGCGGGGGCGCTCGTGGAGGGCGGGCCGGTGCAGCACAACGGGCGCTTCGTGGCCGCACAGGCACCGGGGTGCGGGCTGAGGCTGCGGGCGTGAGCGGCCGGTAGCTCGCCGCCCCGAACGCTTACTTCTTCTCGTCTCTCGCTACCTCGGTCGTTTCGATTTTGTCGAGCGTGGTGGCGCGCAGCGGGCCGTCCTTCATGCGTCGCGCGACCCGACGGGCGGCGGCGTGGTCGCGCGCGGCGAGTGCGAGCGCGCAGCGGCGGCAGGCGTCGTCGTGCCGACCGTCGGCCTCGACTTCGGTGAGGATCATTTCCACGGCGGGTGCGTCGCCCTGCGCGGCGGCGGACTCGGCGAGGGTGACGTAGGCACTCATCCGCTTGTCGGGGTCGGGCATCATGGCCACGCCGTCGCGCTGCCGGACCCACATCGGGTCGGGAGGAACGGTCGCGCACCCGAGCGTCGCAGCGAGTAGAAGAGTGGCCAAAAGCTTGACGAGATTTGACGGTATCATGCCGGACATCCCCCGAGTCGGCGAGTTCCCCGGCGCGGTCATAGCCGGCCGGCGGTGGGGCGGCAAGCCGAAGCGGGCGGCGGGAAGAAGCCGGCCTCGCCCTCGTACACGGTGCCAGGGTAGGCGGAGCGCAACTCGGCGGCGAACGCGGCGTAGCGGCCGGCGTCCCAGCGTAGTTCGGCGGTGCGGCGGCGGGCCTCCGGCGAGGTGTCGGCGCCGAAGCGGCCGGCGGCGTCGTGGAAGTCCTGGGTCACGAGCACGTCGGGCTTCGACTCACAAATGCGGCCGACGAACGAACGGACATCGCTAATCGGCAGCGTCGGCGTGACGCAAAGCCCGGTGAGAATGCCGGCGGCGCGGCACTCACCCAGTGCAAGCCAGCGGCGTTCGAGCGGCGGGGCTTTCGGCTCGAACAGCTTGCGCGTGTCGTCGTCATCGGTCGGGATGGTAACGTTGACGCGCGCGTTTTGGAACTGCGACAAAATATCAAGGTCGCGCACCACGAGGTGGCTGCGCGTCTGAATGACGACGCGGGCTTGCACCGCCAGCAGTGCTTCGAGGACGCGGCGGGTGAGGCCGCGCGAGCGCTCGGCGGGCTGGTAGGGGTCCGTCACGCTCGAAATGTAAACCGCCTTGCCGGCCAGCTTTGCGGCGTGTTTCTCGGCCAGTTCCCCGGCGTTGGCCTTGGCGTCGAACCAGCGGCCCCACTCCGAGTGCGGGCGGCGGTTCTGCGGCAGGTACTTGGCGTAGCAGTACTCGCACCCGAACGTGCAGCCGAGGTAGGGGTTGCAGGTGTAGTCGAACCCGCCGCGCGCAATAAAGCCGGCGGCGGGGGTGAAGATCGTGCGGGCGGCGAGGTCGGGCACGGCAAACTCGGTCGGGGGCTAGGCGGCGTCCCCCGGTTCGGGGCCGTCGTAGGCCACGCGGTTCACGGCGGCGATCACGTTGTAGCTCCCCGATTCGTTAGAACACCAAAATAGCACCCCGCTGCCGAGGGGGTGAATCGAGACGTAGTCCCGCGTCGGGACGTGGTACGACCGCCCGTTAGTCAGGTGGGCAGTGAACGGGCGGAACGGTTCAGCCTGGCAGATTCGGCGCAGTTCGTCTTTCGTCATCCGCCAACCTCCGAAACGGGGGAGTCTTAGCGGCATTCTACCAGCCCGCTACCGCTTCGGCGGCGGGATGCGGATGTCGATGCCCGGCCCCTGGATGCCGAGTCCGTCGGGGCCGACCTGCACGCCGGTGGCGGGGGCGGCGGGCGGCGCGGGGGGGCCGACGGTGCCGGGGGCGGGGGCGTTGCTCGCCGGTTCGGGGGCGACGGCCTTGCTCACCTTGCTGCCGAAGGTCTTGGCGTCCTCGGCTATGCGCTTGGTATCGACATCCAACTCGTACTTGGTGCGGCCGTCGAGGCCGGTGTGGGAGGCGAAGCTGTACCACTGGAAATACCAGCCGAGGCCGGCGAACCCGACCACCGCCAACCCGATGAGTGCCAGAATGTTCCGCATGACTCGCTCCACTCGCGCGACCCGGTTTGCAAGACTCGTCGTTACCATGCCAAGAACCGGCACGATTCGCAAGTCCAACGCGGCCGCATCGGGCGAACCGGCACCACAGTCGGGGTGTCGGGACTGAGGAATCCCGAGAATCGCTACAAGTTCGGGAGTCTTTGCTTGGCAACGGCCGGCGCGGCCAAGTAAAATGCGGGCCACCCCGATGACTTGCGCCGGCGCCCCCTGCAACCCCAGGGCTCCCGGCCGGCGCGGTCGGGGCGACTTCTGACACCCGGCCCGCCCCGCGCAGCCGCGACTGTGACTTCGACCGGACACCATTCCCCCCGGCCCGAGTGGCCCCCCCGTCGGTAACGGACGACGGCCGGGGCGACCTCCGGGGGTGAGGAGACGTAACCGATGGCCCAGGCCCAAGCGATCCTCGAAACGCTGCGCTCGCAGATCGACCTGACCGACTACAAAAAACTCCACTGGGAGGGGGGCTTCGACGACTACTTAGACATCGTCATCGGCAACCCCGCCGTGACGCGCACGGCGTACCAGCGCCTGTACGACATGATCCTCAGCCACGGCACCGAGGACGTGTACGAGAATAAAGAGAAGCTCGCGCGGTATAAGTTCTTCACCGAGTTCGCCAGCCGGCAGGGCGACGGCATCTACGGCCTCGACCGGCCGCTGATGCAACTGGTCAACACTTTCAAGAGCGCGGCCCTCGGCTACGGCACCGAGCGGCGCGTGATCTTACTGCACGGCCCCGTGGGCAGCGCCAAGTCAACCATCGCGCGCCTCTTGAAGCGCGGCGTCGAAGATTACAGCCGTACCGACGCGGGCATGTTATTTAGCTTCAGTTGGAAGAACGACGACGGCACGTTTACCAAAGACCCGATGCATAGCGAACCCCTGCAACTGATCCCCGAGGAGCACCGGGCGAAACTGCTCTCGACCCTGAACGAAACCTGCGCGAAGCCGCACCCGTACCCCATTAAAATCAAGGGCGACCTCAGCCCGTACAGCCGCTACGAGTACCGCGAGCGCTTGTCGAAATACGACGGCGACTGGCTCGAAATGCTGCGCAAAGAAGTGCGCGTTTACCGGCTCGTTCTCAGTGAGAAAGACCGCATCGGCATCGGCACGTTCCAGCCCAAGGACGAGAAGAACCAGGACTCGACCGAACTCACGGGCGACATCAACTACCGTAAAATCGCCGAATACGGCAGCGACTCCGACCCCCGCGCGTTCAACTTCGACGGCGAACTCAACATCGCCAACCGTGGGATTATTGAGTTCATCGAGGTGCTGAAACTCGACGTGGCGTTCTTGTATGATTTGCTCGGCGCCAGTCAGGAGCAGAAGATCAAGCCGAAGAAGTTCGCGCAGACGGATATTGATGAGGTGATCCTCGCGCACACCAACGAACCCGAGTACCGCCGCTTGCAGAACAACGAGTTCATGGAGGCTTTGCGCGACCGCACTGTGAAAATTGACATCCCCTACGTGACGCGCCTGAAGGACGAGGTGCGCATCTACGAGAAGGACTTTAACGCCGAGAAGGTGCGCGGCAAGCACATCGCCCCGCACACGGTCGAGGTCGCGGCGATGTGGGCCATCCTCACGCGCATGAGTCCGCCGAAGCACGCGTCACTCTCGATGATGCAGAAGCTGAAGCTGTACAACGGCAAGACGATGCCCGGCTTCACCGAGGACAACGTCATCGAACTTAAGCGCGAGTCGCCGGCCGAGGGGATGAGCGGAATTAGCCCGCGCTACATCCAGGATAAGATTTCCAACGCGCTCGTGGCGCACCCCGACGAGGACAACATCAACCCGTTCATGGTGATGAAGGAACTCGAGGACGGCCTGCGCCACCACGCCCTGATTAAAGACGACGAGCAGCACCGGCACTTCAAGGAACTCCTCTCGACGGTGCGCGAGGAGTACGAGGACGTGGTGAAGAACGAGGTCCAGCGCGCCATCGCGGCCGACGAGGAGGCGCTGACTCGGCTCTGCGGCAACTACATCGATAACGTCAAGGCGTACACGCAGCGCGAAAAAGTGCGCAACCGCTACACCGGCAGCTACGAGGAACCCGACGAGCGCCTGATGCGCAGCGTCGAGGAAAAAATCGACATCCCGGAGGGGCGCAAGGATGATTTTCGCCGCGAGATCATGAACTACATTGGCGCCTTGGCCATCGACGGCAAGAAGTTCGACTACCGCACCAACGAGCGGCTGCAAAAGGCGCTCGAACTCAAGCTGTTCGAGGACCAGAAGGATACCATCAAACTCACTAGCCTTGTGAGCAACGTCGTGGACCGCGCCACGCAGGAAAAGATCGACGTGGTGAAGTCGCGGCTCATCCGCAACTACGGCTACAACGAGTCGAGTGCCACCGACATCCTGAACTTCGTGGCGAGCATTTTCGCGCGCGGCCAGACCAAGAAGTAGACGCCCCCGTCGGGACTGCTAGAATGAGCTTGCGGGTGGGGGCCGGACTGGCGTGAAGGCGTGAACCTGGTCAGGTCGGAAGAAGCAGCCATA
>CAXTPM010000471.1:0-4664 GCA_964245865.1 uncultured Fimbriiglobus sp.
AGCGCGAAGATCGACAGCCCCGGCCAGATCGCCGCAGTCGCGCAACGCTTGGGCGTAGTTCCGGGCGAACGCGGCCTCGGTCGGGGCGAGCCGCACGGCGACGGCGAACGTCGCCGCCGCCTCGCGGTAGCGGCTCTGCTGCGCGATGGCCACGCCCAGGTGGTCGTGCAGGAGGGCAGTTCGGGGCGCGAGGCGGATCGCCAGTTTGAGATCAGTTTCGGCCTCGGCGAAGCGGCCGGCGTTCAGGCATTCTAGCCCGCGCCGGTGCAGCGCCGCCGGGTCGCCCTGGGGAGCGGTGGCCTCCAGCCGCGCGAGTTCCCCGGCGAGGTCGGCGCGCCCGGCGGCGAGGGCGGCTTCGGCGAGACTCGGGAAAGGGGGTTCGGTCATGCCGGCCACTCGCCTCGGGAAAGGGGGACTCACAAGCCGGATTCTCTAGCCGGCCGGCGCGAAGCTGGGTAGGCTGAATGCGCCCGTGCCGGCGCCCGCAGACTTTTATCGTGGCCCAACCCTGATGGCGCTGAGTCTCGAACAGTATATTTGCGAATACCTGCCGGCGCGCAAACTCCCCTGGCCCGCGATGCCGAAGGTCGAGCCGGTGCGGGCGCGGCCATCGGGGAGCCGGCCGAGCGCGCCGCTGAAGGGCGTGCTCTGGACCGTCTACGGCACCCTCTTGGCAGTACCCGGCGCGGAACTCGCATTCGAACCGCACATCGATTTTATGATGGACGCCGCGCTCGATAAGACGATCCAAGAGTTCAAGATGTGGCAGTCGATGAGCCGCAAGCCCGGCGCCCCGGCCGCGTACATGAAAGAATTATACAACCGCGCCCTCACCGCACTGCGCCTCGCGGGCAGCGGCGCGGAGAAGTACCCCGAGTTAATATCCGAGCGGATTTGGGACGACATCGTCAAGAAACTCGAACAGAAAGAGTACACGTTCGACGCGGCTCAATACGGGTCGCGCGACGAGTTCCTGAAAAAACTCGCGTACTTCTTCCACGCGAGCATCCAGGGCTGCGGCGCGTATGATGGCGCGGCTGAAACCATCGAGGCGTTCGCGCAGGCCGGGAGGGTGCAGGGCTTGCTCGCCGACGGGCAGAGTTTCACGCCGGGGCAACTGCAAAAGCACTTGGCCGAGCAGCGGCCGGGGTTCGAGCTGGCGGCGGCGATCCGGCCGGCATTGCGAATTCTCTCGGCGGAGAAGAAGGCTCGCAAGCCGTCGGACACGCTGTTCCGGGCGGCGGTTGCGGCAATGGCGGGCGTGGGGCTGGCTCCGTCGGAGGTGCTGCACGTCGGGAGTAGCCTGACGCGGGATATCGGCCCGGCGAAAAGACTCGGGTTCCGCACGGCATTAGTCGCCCACGACAAGGCGTCCCTGGTGGCGACGGCGGAGCAACTCAAGGACGCCGCACTGCGGCCCGATTATCTGGTGAGCGAGTTGCGCCAACTGACCGAACTGTTGTGAGCGAGCCATGCCCGCCCCCGAGCCGCACTTCGACCTGACGCAGTTGGACCCGGCGCGGCTGCTGTACGACCGCGCGGGCATCCGGGACTTGCTGCCCCACCGCTACGAGATGGAACTCCTCGACGGGGTCATTTACCTCGACCCCGTCGCGCACATTATTGTCGGCTATAAAGACGTGCGGCCGGACGAGTTCTGGGTGCGCGGGCACTTCCCCGGCGGCGCGATTTTGCCCGGCGTGTTGATGTGCGAGTCCGCGGCGCAGCTCACGGGGGTGTACATGCACGTGCGCAAGTTGTGCGACAGTATGCTCGGCCTCGGGGGCATCGAGAACACGCGGTTCCGGCGAACCGTAGTGCCCGGCGAGCGTCTGATGCTGGTGGGCAAGGGCGTGCGGGTGCGGCCTCGCATGAACCAGTTCAGCGTGCAGGGCTACGTCAACGGCGAGTTGGCGTTCCACACCGAGGTCATTGGCGTTTCCCTGAGCCGCAGGAGCGACCAAGCCAGCGATGCGTAAGCCGAAGAAACTGCCCGCGGACGTGATGGCGGCGTACCAGTGGCAGCCGCCGGGCAAGACCGGCGCTATCCGCTGGGGCGACGGCCCCGCCGACTTAGTACCCGAAGGTGAGGAGGCCCGCCCCATCGACTGGCCGCGGCTCTTCGGCAACGCGAACCCCGTCGAAATCGAAGTCGGCTTCGGCAAGGGGCTGTTCCTGGTCACGAGCGCGGTGGCCAACCCGAGTATCAACTACTTCGGGATCGAGATCGTCCGCAAGTATCAACTGTACGCCACCACTCGGATTGCGACTCGGCAACTCGCCAACGCCAAGACGTGCTGCGCCGACGCCAAGCGGGTGTTGCGCGACCATGTCACGCCGGGGAGCGTCTCGGCGCTGCACGTCTATTTCCCCGACCCGTGGTGGAAGGCGAAGCACAAGAAGCGCACGCTGGTCACGCCGGAGTTCGCCGAACTCGTGGCGCGCGTGCTGACCCCCGGCGGCGTCCTGCACTTCGCCACCGACGTGCCGGAGTATTTCGAGATGGCCCAAGAAGTGTGGGCCGGCGTGCCCACGTTCGCGCCGCTGCCGCGGCCTGAGGAGGCGCCGCCGGAACACGACATGGACTACCTGACCAACTTCGAGCGCCGCTTCCGCAAGCAGGGCAAGCCGATCTGGCGGGCGCGGTACGCGAGGAGTAGTGGTCAGTAGACATTGGTCGGTGGTCAGTAAATATAGAAGTTCAAGAGTGGCTTTCGTCTTTACTAACCACTGTCCACTGTCCACTACTGAATCTCGAACACGCACTCCACTTCCACCGAGATGCCGCCGGGTAGCACGTTCGTGCCGATGGCGCTGCGGACGCCAACGCCGTTTTCGGGGCCGAATACCTCGCGCATCAGTTCGCTCCAGCCGTTCATGACGGCCGGCTGGTTCGTGAAGTCCGGGGCGCTGGCGACGAAGCCGAGGGTCTTGACGAGTCGCTTGATTTTCGACAGGTCGCCGAAGTGGGCGATGACGGTGGCCAGCGCCGAGAGGCCGACTTGCCGCGCGGCGAGCACGCCCTCGGCTTCGGTGACGGTGGCGCCGACGACGCCCTTCATGGTCGTGCCGTCGGGGAGCCACGGGCCGTGGCCGCTGAGGTACAATAAATTACCGTGCTGCAAGCAGGGGCGGTAGAGCGCCAGCGGCTTCGGGGCGGCGGGGAGTGTTACGCCCAGGGCTTTCAGGCGCTCGTCGGCGGGTGACATGCTCGGCTCCGGGAGAAAGCCCAGGGGCGGTCGCCCCTGGGCTTCGGTTGTCGCAACCTATTTAATAAACAGCATCTCGCGGTAAGTGGGGAGCGGCCACAGGTCGTCCGCCACCATCGCCTCGAGTTCGTCGCCGAGTGTGCGCAGTTCGGCCATCTTGGGCACCACGTTGTCGCGCATCATTTTGGCGTGCGCGTAGGCGTCCCCCTCCGCGTGGTGGTGCGCGGCGTCTTCGAGCGACTTGGCAGCTTTTTGGAATGCGGAGAGAGTTTTCGTGAGCGAGGTCAGCAACTCGAGTTGGCCGGAGTTCTCGACGCCCGCGGCTTTGGTGGCGCTCACCGCGTGGGCCACTTCGGCCTGGTAGCGCACCGCCGCCGGGGTGATCATGGTTTTGGCCATCATCACCATCATGTTGGCCTCGATGGTGATGGTCTTGACGTAGCTCTCGCTGAAAATGTTGTAGCGGCTGTGCAGCTCGCGCTCGGTAAACACCTTGTACTTGGCGAACAGTTGCACCGAGCGCGCGTCGATGATACTCGGGATGGCATCGACGGTGTTCTTGAGGTTGGGCAGCCCGCGCTTGTGGGCCTCGTGCTGCCACTCGTCGGTGTAGCCGTCGCCGTTGAAGACGACTTTTTTCGACTCTTTCAGGATGCCGGGGAGCAGCGCCGAGAGCGATTGTTGTAGGTTCTGCCCGCCGGACATCGATTTTTCGAGGTGCGTGGCGATATAGTCTAAACTCTCGGCGACGATGGTGTTCAGCACCGTGTTCGGCCCGGCGATGCTGAAGCTCGACCCCACCGCGCGGAACTCGAACTTGTTGCCGGTGAACGCGAACGGCGAGGTGCGGTTGCGGTCCCCCGCGTCGCGCGGCAACTTCGGCAGCACGGTCACGCCGAGTTCCATCTGCCCGCCGGCCTTGGTCGATTTCAGAGCGCCCGCTTCGAGTTGGTCCATTACGTCTTGCAACTGGTCGCCGAGGAAGATCGAGATGATGGCGGGCGGCGCCTCGTTCGCGCCCAGGCGGTGGTCGTTGCCGGCACTCGCCACCGTGACGCGCAATAGCTCGGGGTACATGGCGACCGCGCGAATGACCGCCGCGCAGAACACCAGGAATTGCATGTTGTCGTGCGGCGTGTCGCCGGGGTTGAGCAGGTTCTCGCCGGTATCGGTGGACATGCTCCAGTTATTATGCTTGCCCGAGCCGTTGATGCCGGCGAACGGCTTCTCGTGCAGCAGGCACGCCAGGCCGTAGCTGTCGGCGGTGCGGCGCATCACGTCCATCGTGAGCTGGTTGTGGTCCGTGGCGAGGTTCGAGTCCTCGAAGATCGGCGCGATCTCGTATTGCGAGGGCGCGACCTCGTTGTGCCGCGTTTTGACGGGAATGCCGAGCTTGAACATCTCGGCCTCGCAGTCGGCCATGCACGCCAGCACGCGCTCGGGGATGGTGCCGAA
>CAXTPM010000472.1:0-4366 GCA_964245865.1 uncultured Fimbriiglobus sp.
CTCGAAGCCCGCCTCGTCGAGGTCGCCCGGCGCGCGGAAGATCGCCGCGAACGTGATGAAGTCAGTCGCCCGAAACTCCTCGGGTTCGGCGGCGAAGCGCGCCAAGTCGCGGGCCAACTCCGCGGCCGACTCCGGCGAGCCGAGGCGGTCGTAGACGCCGAAGCGGATCGTCTCGTGGGCGACGGCTGATTTGGCCCCGACGCACGAGAATTGCGGGTTCTGCACGAACCCGGCGAAAGCCGAAACCGCCGCCGCGGCGAACAGCTCGACGGGCGCCTTCGGGTCGGGCAGGCTCACGGGGCGCCCCCCCTTCAGGCCGTAATAGCTCTGCCGGGCGGCAGTTGCGGCGGGTGCCTGAGTGTCGGGTGCGGCTGGAGTCATGGTGTCGATCACGGAAGAACGCGGGAGAATCGCGTGCCTGAGATAGACGCGCGAACAGTAAGAAGTTTGCGAATGGCGTGCCGAACGCCGGTCGAAACCGCACCGGCGGGGCCGGACTCAAGCGCTTTCGCCGGAGTGGGAAGTCCAGCCGGCGCGCGGCGCAGGCGCGCCCAAGTTGAGCGAAACCGCCAGCCCAAGCACAGGTCAGCCGACGCCGTAGCGGCGCAACGACCGGAGACCGCCCGCGCCGCCGGGGGGCGAGCCGGAGGCGGCACTCGGGGCAGTCGTGAGGGGGGGCCGGAGCATAGAAATGAGGGCGAAAGCCCGGCGACGAACGTCGCCGGGGTAGTCCACCACAATCGACCCGCCGACCACTTGGGCGTCGCAAACCCAGGGGCGTGCGCCCTTGGGCTTTCACTGCTGCTTCTGCCTTCGCCTTCCAGTCCGCGATCCGCGACCCGAACTCCGCAGTCGCTAGAACTGGTCGAGCCAGAAGTGGTTGCCCCGATAATACTTCATCGGGGTGTAGAGTTCGTAGCGCCAGCCCGGCTCGTGGAACGCGGGGTAGCTCATGTACGCCGGGGGGCGCACATACGGGTGGCCCTTCGGCTCGGGGTACTGCGGGCTTTGCGCCGGCCAGTAGCTGTGCGGGAAGTAGTAATACGGGTAGTAGCTGTAGCGCGGCAGCGGCGGCTCTTGCGCGGTAGCACTCGCGGCGCTCGCAAGTAGCGCGGCCAGGGCGAAGGCGCCCAGGGTCATTCGGCTCAGGCGGGGCATCGGCGTCACCTCCTTGTGATTCGACTCGTCCGAACTCTATATCCGCGTTCGGCCCCGCCGCGCATCCGCCGAGTCGCGCTCCGCGTGTGAAAACGCCCGGAGTTCGGGGCGCGTGGCGCCGGTTCTCCTACACTCACCACCTGGGGCGTGTGCTCGGGTCCGCCCCGCCGCGCTGCACCCCCACGCGCGGCTTCGGCTCAAGTCCCTTGCCCGGTGTGCCGACATGGCCGACGACTCGACCTACGACAACCCGCTGATTAGCCGCTACGCCGGGCGCGCGATGGCGACCCGGTGGGGGCCGCGCCGCAAGGCCGAACTCTGGCGGCGGCTGTGGATCGCGCTCGCCGAGGCGCAGTCCGAACTCGCCCTCGCCGGGGACGACGGCAAGACGCCGCGCATCCGCCCTGAGCAGATCGAGGCCATGCGCAGCAGCATCGGCGAGGTCGATTTCGCCAAAATCGAGAGTTACGAGGGTCGCCTGCGGCACGACGTGATGGCGCACGTGCACGCCTACGGCGACGTGGCCCCCCTGGCGCGGGACATCATCCACCTGGGCGCCACGTCGTGCTACGTGACCGACAACGCCGACTTGATTTTGATGCGCGAGTCGCTCGAAGCGCTCGCGCGCGGCACGGCGAACCTGATCCGCAGCCTCGCCGGGTTCGCGCGCCGGCACAAGGACGTGCCGACCTTGGGGTTCACGCACTTCCAGCCCGCGCAGCTCACCACAGTCGGAAAGCGTTGCACGCTGTGGATTTACGACCTCACGCTCGACTTGGTGGAGCTAGAACGCCGCGCCGCCGAGTTGCCGTTCCGGGGCGTGAAGGGGACGACCGGCACCCAGGCGAGTTTCCTGGCGCTGTTCGGCGGCGACCACGAGCGCGTGCGGCGGTTGGAGCAACTCGTCACCGAGAAGATGGGCTTCTCGTGCCCGCAGCCCGTGGGGGGCCAGACCTACTCGCGCAAGCACGACAGCTTCGTGTTGGACGCCCTGTCGGGACTCGCCCAGTCGCTCTCGAAGTGGAGTTGCGACCTGCGCTTACTCGCCCACCGCCAGGAAGTCGAGGAGCCGCAGGAGGCCGAGCAGGTCGGGTCGTCGGCGATGGCGTACAAGCGCAACCCGATGCGGGCCGAGCGCTTAGGCTCGCTTGCGCGCTACCTGATGGGCCTACCGGCGATGGCCGCACAGACCGCTGCGACGCAGTGGTTCGAGCGCACACTCGACGACAGCGCGTGCCGGAGGCTGTACTTGCCGCAGGCGTTCTTGTGCGCCGACGCGCTCTTGAGAATCGGCCGCAACGTGGCGAAGTCGATGCGCGTCAACGAGGCGGTGGTGGCGCGCGGCGTCGCGGACTTCCTGCCGTACATGGCGACCGAGAACCTGATTATGGCCTCAGTGCAGGCCGGCCACGACCGCCAGGACGCGCACGAGGCGGTGCGGCGGGCCAGCCACGCCGTCACCGCCGAGATCAAGGCCGGCACCGGCCGGGCGGCGGACCTCTACGAGCGGTTGCGCGAGGCGCCGGAGTTCGCCGAGTTGAACCTCGCGGCGGCGACCGACCCGGCCCTGTTCGTGGGCCGCGCCCCGGAGCAGGTCGAGGAGTTTCTGGGCGAGGTGGTGGGGCCGATTCTGGCCCGGTATCCGGCGTCGGGCGAGGCCGAACCGGAATTGCGGGTCTGATTTTAGCGCTTTCACAGGACCGGGAAGCGGCAAGTTTCCGGGATTCTCACGGAGTCTTCACGAATCGACGCAAGCCGGGGGATGTCCCGAACTAAGGCCGGAGGGTCAGGGTGGAAGATGGGCAGTTTCCTGCCCATGTTAAACGAGTCGTAACTAGACAGTGCTACCCATTTGAGCCGGTTGGCACGCATGTTTCGGTTGTAGTCCCGTGCGGAAAGGTCTAGAAAGGGTGCTTCCCGCCGACCGTCGGCCGGGATGCACCACGATCCGCAGCAGGGAAGTTTTCATGTTCAGCAGTTCCATGTTGGTCGCCGTCGCCGGGTTCCTCGTCGCCGCCCCGAGTAGCGGCTGGCAGCCGGACTACGGCTCGGCCCTCTCGGCCGCGGCGTCCAAGCACCGCCCGGTCGCGGTGGTCATCGGCAGCGGCGACCTCGCCCAGGCGGTGCCCGCCGAGGTGGCCAGCGCGCTCAAGGGCAGCTTCGAGTGCCTGTACGTCAACGCTGCCAGCCCCGAGGGCGTCGCCCTGGCCACCCAATTCCGCATGACGCAGGGTCTGGTCATCTCCGACGCCGACGGCAAGGTGCAGGCGCTGCGGCACGAGGGGGCCGTCAGCCCCGCCGACGCCGCTACCTACGCCGGGCGCTTCGCCCAGGCCACCGGCGTCACGCGCACCGAGTACGCCGCCCAGATGCTGCGCCCCGCGATGAGCGCCGCTCCGGTGATGGCCCCGCCCGCGATGAGCGCCCCGGCCTACCAGCCGGCCCCGCTGATGGTCGCCCCGAGCTACGCCCCCAGCTACCAGGCGTTCCCCGTCGTCACCGGCGGCTGCGCCGGCGGCAACTGCGGCCGCGTCGTCTACAGCAGCGGCGGCTGCTCCAGCGGTCGCTGCGGCCGGTAGTCGGATGCGTGATTCGTGGCGCGTGGTTCGTGAACGCCGTACAACATTCCTTACGAACCACGCGCCACGAATCACGAACCACGCGCTTATGCTTGCCGTCGAAACCGCCCGCTACGCCGCCGAGTCCGACGGGCCGCGCCTCCTGGGTCACTCCGCCGGGGTGTCGCCGGCGGTGCTCGCCGCGGCGGGCGAACTCCTGCGAGTCACGAGGGCCCCCGCCCCACATTCCGTGGACGGCGGGGGCCGCGCGTTCTGGGTCCGCCCGCTCTCGCGCCGCCACACCGTGCTCGCCCAAGTCGAGGGCAGCCACGCCCGACTGCTGCTGTTCCCCCGGCGCGACTACGAGGCGTTCGGCCAGCCGTTCGCCCTGGACGCGCACTTCGCCCCCGACTGGTCGCGGTTGCCCGACGCCGAGCCGCTGGTGTGGGACGGCACCGAGATCACGCCGCGGACCTGCCCCCAACTCTTGGACTTGTTCAAAGCCAACGACCTTCCGCTGATCCTTGGCGGCGCCCAAGCCCTGGTCGATGGTGGCCGGCTGGGACTAGTCGCGGGGGCCGAGTCGCCCGGCACCCTGGCGGCGGTGTGGCAACTGCTGCCGACCGCACTGCAGGGTCGCCGCGCCGTCT
>CAXTPM010000472.1:4376-4629 GCA_964245865.1 uncultured Fimbriiglobus sp.
CTGGAACGTGGGTGCGGAGCGGATCAAGGGCTATCTCGCCGGCGAGATCGTCGGTGAGCATTTTTCACGGTTCTACACCGATGAAGATCGTGCCGCGCACCTGCCCGCAACTGCTGGAACTGTTCAAGGCCCACGACCTGCCGCTGATCCTGGGCGGCGCGCAAGCGCTCGTCGATGGGGGCCGGCTGGGGCTGGTCGCGGGCGCGGAGTCGCCCGGTACCCTGGCGGCGGTGTGGCAACTGCTGCCGACGGC
>CAXTPM010000473.1:0-4625 GCA_964245865.1 uncultured Fimbriiglobus sp.
AGGCCGACGAGTGCCGCCGCGGTAGTGATGTACATACATTTCAGCCGAGTGTGTGGTCGCTTCGTGCCAGCCCGCGTGTCGTTGCGCCGAAACTACTCCTGCCTTACGTAATGCAGGGTGTTTCCCAGGATTTGTTTCTCGACGTAGCCGCGCGCATTTAATTTTTGAATGTAGTGGACTATCGTTTTGTTGACTTTCGGCGAGTCAGGGTTAGCGGCCGAGACGGCGTGGATCAGGTGCCGCCCACTCACCGTGAAAGTACCCGAGAGAGTCTGGACCGGCTTTCCCGGCTGACTGGTGGTAAAAGTGAACGTGTTGGCGGCGTACTGGCGGGAGTGCTTGTATGCCGCCCCCGGCTTCGAGCCGCTGATGTGGGTCAGCCGCCACTCGCCCTCAAGCGCCTTCTCCGTCACCGGGTTCAGGTACGGCGTCAACTCCGCCGAGACGAGGGCCAGCATGAGCACATGAGCGGCCATCCGGCGCCCCCGTTCCGCAGCGGTCAAAAGGTCGCCGGGGCCGCCCGGCCGAGTAATACTTACCCGCACCACCCCCCCCGTCGCAAATAAAATCCGCCCCGCCCGCCGAACATTCCGCGCCGATTCGGGCGCGCCCCGCCGAAGTCCTTGACGCCTGCGGGGATGCGCCGCCCGTGAAGATCGCGCGAAGGCGAGCGATTTACGACACCGCCCGCGCCGCCGCGTCGGCCAGCACCCCCGCCATCGCGTCGTCGCCCATCTGGCTGTAGCTCGCTCGCAGAACCTGCGGACTGTTGCCGACGAGCTGCGCCAGCACGTCCACCGGCACGCCCCGCCCCAGCGCGGTCGTAATCATGAAGTGCCGGAACGTGTACGGCGGGAACGGCTCGATGCCGAGTTTCCGGCAGAGCGGGCGCAGCGCCTGGCCCCCGCTGTGGCCATCGATCGCCTTGCCCTTAGTCGTCAGGAACAAGGGGCCGCGCGGGCGTGCCTCGGCGCGGCGGGCCACGATCTCCCACGCGGCCGGGGGGAAGTAGACCAGGCGCGGCTTGCCGGTTTTCTTGGCGTTCTTGTGCTGGGCGAACGCCGCCCGCCTCCTCTCGTGGTCGAGGTGCCCGGCGGTGAGTTTGCCCGCCTCGCTGGTGGGCCGCATCCCCGTGAGCATCAGCACCTCGAAGAACTCGCGGTAGTCGCGGGGCAGGCCCGCCAGCACCCGCCCCGCGTCCTCGGGGGTAATCATCCGCGTCCCGCCGGGCGACCTTGCGCTTGGCGACATCCTTCAGGGGGCTGGCGGCGATGTAGCCCTCCTTCGAGGCCCAGCGGAACCCCGCCTTGAGTCCCGACAGGGCGAACGCGCGGGTCGATTCCGCCACCGGCAGCGCGTCGAGCCAGTCGTTGACCTCGAAGGGCTTGAGCGAGTCGGCCCGGCGGTGGCCGAGAGCCGAGCAGAACTGCCGGAAGTATTGCGCGAGGGTCGCCTGCCGCCCGGCG
The DNA here is from genome assembly GCA_964245865.1 of uncultured Fimbriiglobus sp. Lineage (GTDB taxonomy): Bacteria > Planctomycetota > Planctomycetia > Gemmatales > Gemmataceae > Fimbriiglobus. The sequence goes on from CAXTPM010000473.1 coordinate 1,467, forward strand.
TCGCGCAGCCCCACCGTTTTCGTCAGGTAGGTGTCGAGCAGGCGGCGGCAGGTGACGCCGGTGGACTTCGCGGGGCCGTCGGCGGCCATGAGCTTGTGGAACAGGCGGCGGGCCTCGGCCTTGTCCTTGGAGAGTTTGATTTGTTTGCCGTTGACGGTGGTCATCCAGCACAGGTCGCGCTTGCGGAGCCAGAGGGCGGAGGGCTTGCTCATGGGGCTTACCGTGGAAATACCGTGACAATCCTGGAGAACACCGCGTTTTACTGGGCTATTTCCATGGTACGCTACTTCCCGACGCAAAACCGGCTGAACACCCGGTCCAGCAAGTCGTCGGTGTACACCGCCCCCGCCAACGCCCCAACTTCGTGTAAGGCTTCGCGCAGTGCTAGTGCCAGCAGCTCCGCCGGGTCGTCATTCAAGGCGTGCTCGTGCGCCCGCCGCAAGCTGATCACCGCCGCGGCCACGTGCCCCCGGCAGCGCGCGTGACTCAAACTCAGCGGCGGGCGCGGCCGGCCCTCGACGGAGAGCTTGATCGCCGCGCGCAACTCGCCGAGTCCGCCGGGCGCGACGGTGCTCGCCGCCACCCACCCGGCCGGCAACGCTTCATTCGGCGCGAGGTCGGCCTTGGTGCGCGCGAGAATCCGCCGCGGGTGCTCGGGCGCGCCGTCCAGACTCGGCGGCTCGGGCGCGGGGCTGCACCAGACGACGAAGTCGGCCCGCGCCTGCTCGCCGCGGCCTAATGTTTGGCTCGCCGCGTCGATCTCTCCGAGGGCGGCCCCCAATCCGGCGGTGTCGGTGAGCGTGACGGCCAGCCCGCCGAGGTCTACGGCGGCGTCGAGGTAGTCGCGCGTGGTCCCGGCCTCGCCGCTCACCAGTGCGGCGTCGCGGCCCAACAGCGCGTTGAACAGGCTGCTCTTGCCCGCGTTCGGCGCCCCGGCCAGCGCCACCCGCACCCCACTCCGCGCCACGGCCCGCTCGCCGAGTTGCCGTTCGAGGTTGGCCAAGTGGGCCAGCGCGGCGCTAATCCGCAGCAGCACGTCGCGCGGGGCGACGAACGGCAAGTCCTCGTCGGAGAAGTCGAGGCCGGCTTCGAGGTCGGCGAGCAGGTTCAAGAGGTCGTCGCGCAACTTCGACAGCGGCGCCGTCACCCCGCCGGCGAGTTGACCCAGGGCGGCGTGCAACTCCGCGTCGCTGTCGGCCTCGACCACGCCCAGCACCGCTTCCGCTTGCGTCAAATCCTTCTTCCCGGCCAGGAACGCCCGCAGCGTGAACTCGCCGGGGCCGGCACTCCGCGTGCCGTTGGCGAGCAGCGCGGCGAGCAGCAGTTCGACCAGGGGCGGCGAGCCGACGGTGTGAATCTCGACCGTGTCCTGGCCGGTGTAGCTCTTGGGCGCGAGCGACGTGACGAGGTCGGCCGGCAGCGGCGAATGCACCCCCGGCAGCGCTAGCAGCACGCCGCGCTCGACTCCCGCGTGCCGGGTCGGGTCGGGGCCGTCGGCGCGGAGTTTGGCCACGACCGCGAGGCTCTCCGGGCCGCTGAGGCGGACCACCGCGCGGGGGGCCGGCCCTGGGGCGCTCGCCGGCGCGGCGATGGTGTCGTCGGGGTGCATACCTGGCCCAGTAGGAACGACGAAAGCCCAGGGGCGGCCACCCCTGGGCTTGGATTTTACTCACACGCTGGGGGGAGCGGCACTCAGTCCCCGCCGCCGCTCGCCTTGCCGATGGCCTCGCCCGAAAGCTTGACCTTCAGCGTCACGTCGCTGCCCTTGACGCTGCTCTTGAGGGTCTTGGCCACTTCATCAGTCAGCGGCTTGGCGTTGGGCTGCTGGCCACTCACCAGCGGCAGGAACTGCTTGACGGTACCGATGAGCTGATCGACGGTGCCGCCGAAGTCGTCGGCCGAGTCGGTGCCGTCCATGCCCATGCTGATTTCGACGCTCACGTCTTCGGTGAGGTTGAGCTTCATGGCAATGTTCTTGAGCTTCTCGAGCTGCTTGCCGAGCTTCTCACCGTCCACGCCGGGGACGTTCATGTTGGGCGGCAGGTTGATGTCCTTACCGTTGACGAGGCCCACGAGGTACATCGTCGATTTCTCGTCTTGCTTGAGCAGCAGTTCGCCGAGTTCCTTCTTGAGCGCCGGCTTGGCCTTCTCCTTGACCGAAGTCAGGGTCGCGGCGACGAGCTTCTTGTCGTTCCCGCCGATGAGGGTGCCCTCGTCGGCCACCGCGGCGTAGAACGGCTTCGGCTGGCTCTCGACGGTGATCTTCACCAGCTTGTAGTCGCCCTCGGTGACGATGGCGAGTTTGTCGGCGTTGTTCGCAGCCTGGGCCTTGACCGCCTCGAAAATCTTCTCGGGGTTGAAGCGCCCGCGCACCACCGCGACGGCCTTCATGTCGTCTTTATCTTTGCCCCACGACCCCAGCGTCACGCGGTCGATGTCTTTCAGGGGGTCGAGGCCGGTGGCCTTCAAGATTTGCTGCACGTCGTCGTTCCCGGCGATCATCTGCTTGATCTGACCGAGCGCGTACTTTTTGACCAGTTCGGACTCGACCAGTTGCTTCATGTTGACGAACACGACCGACTCGGTCTCTTTGGGGAGCAGCGGGTCGATCTCGGCGGCGCGCGCCGGGCGGGCGCCAGTAACGGCGGTCGCGCTGGCAACCAAGGCGAGCGCGAGGAGTCGGCGGAGCATGTCACGTCCTGACAGGGGGGATTGAGAGTCGATCCGATCGTTCCGGCCGACGCAGGGCATTTTACCCCGCACGACGTGGGGCGGTTTCAGCAATTCGCGTTCCGCCCCCGCGGCGCGGAGTTACTCTAGCCCCAGCAAGTGGTCGTCGGCCACGTCGGGCGGGAAGAGTGCCTCGTCGTCGGGCAGCGGCGTCGGGGCCGGCCCCGACGCCGGCAGGGGCGTGCGGCAGAGCAGGCACGCGCGGGGGCCGGCCTCCTCGACGAGGTTGTACTTACGGCACGCGGGGCTTGGGCACTGGAGGATCACGGCGGTTCGTCCCGGCCTACTGCCGCGCCCTCAGGCGCTTCTGCGGATCGACCTCGAGCGCCCCGAACGCCTGCTCGTGGCGGCTGACGATCTGCTTGAGACTATCCAGCAGGCGCTTGGCGACGAACGGGTTCATGACCAGCCGGTGCGTGAGCTGGATCG
>CAXTPM010000474.1:0-4621 GCA_964245865.1 uncultured Fimbriiglobus sp.
CCGGCGTCGCGTGCCTGCGGGCGCGCAACCGGAAACCCTGCTAACTCCCCGCCCAGTTACTTTGAGGAAGATCACCGGACTGTTTCGCGAAATGGTCAGACCCACCAGCCGGTTCTCGACCTGATATCCCAGGCAGTGTCCACGTCGGTGACGCAGTTCGGGCGACTCCTTGCCCTCCGAAACAGCCGACGATGGCGCTGGCCCAGCCCAGCCGTCCCCAACTTGACTTCGTTTTCATGCCGTTCTTTCAAAGATCGCGGCGCGGCGCGTGCCACTGCGGGTCGCACAAATATCGGCGAGACGCTCCGAAAGCCTGGAGCGATTCCGCGCGACGTTGACTCTCGAACAGGAAGTCGCTTCGTGACCTCGTGGCACCGGGCGCCTCCTAGAACCACCACAGCAACCGGGATCGGTGGCTATTCCGGCGGCCGATCCCGCCCCGATGTTGGCCGCCGAATGCCGGCCCGCCCCCCGCGAAGTCGTCACGGCCCGATCCGTCCTGAACTGCGGGAGGAAGCTTGCTGTCGCCGAGCGGGCGCGGTAACTTGTGTGCTAGTGAATGGACCGAATGGTCCGGCGCGGCCGCAACCCCGCGTGGCCGGCGGCCCGACGCAACGCGGAAAGGCTGCCGGCAGCGTGCCCCCCCTCGAGTTCTTCCTGGACGCGGTGCTCGCGGTGGCGCTCGGGTCCGCGATCGGGCTAGAGCGGCAGGTCCGCCGGCACCCCGCGGGCCTGCGGACCAACGCCCTGGTGTGCGTGGGGGCCGCGCTGTTCGTCTCGGTCTCGCGGCTGGTCGGGGACACCGGTAGCCCGACCCGCGTCGCCTCCTACGTCGTCTCGGGGGTCGGCTTCCTGGGGGGCGGGGTGATCCTACGGGACGGGATGACCGTCAAGGGGATCGACACCGCCGCCACCCTCTGGTGCAGCGCGGCGGTCGGAGTCCTGGCCGGCATGGGGTTCCCGGCGGAAGCGGTCGGGGGGGGCGGGCCTGATCCTCGGGATCAACCTCGGCGTCCGCCCGCTCGCCCGCCGCGTCGACGCGTGGTCGCTGGCGTCCGGGGGGGAGACGGGGTACCAGGTGCGGGTCGTGTGCGTGGCGAAGCAGCGCGGGGGCGTGCGGTTCGAGGTCCGCCGGCAGGTCGAGGCACGGCCGGGCTGGGTGGTCGCCGGGCTGGAGGTGCGGCACTCGAAGCGGCGCAAGCGGGCGGCGGTCGTAGCCGAGTTGACGGCCCCGCGCCGCGACGACCGGTCGGCCGAGGCGCTGGCCGCGGAACTCGGCCTCGCGCCGGGGGTGCTCTCCGTGCAGTGGGAGGGGACGCCGCAGCCCATGACCTAACGCGACCCCGACCCCCGCGCCGGTGGCCTCCTGGAGTTCGCTACGGTTTGGTGCGGTGGGTTAGGGTTGTAGGGATTCGTAGGCCGGAGTTCTCCACGGAAAGTGGCGCCGAAGTTAACGGAGTGACGGGTCATGACGGCGCTCGTACTTGGCCGGGGGCACGTACCCCGGCGACGAGTGCAGCCGGGCGGGGTCGTAGAACATCCCGACGTACTCGAACACGACCGCCCGCGCGTCGTCGCGGGTGCAGCCGGCCGGGAAGTCCCGCTCGCGCTTTAGGCTGGCGAAGAACGACTCCACCGGCGCGTTGTCCCAGCACTGGGCCACCCCGCTCGTGCTGCACACGATCCCGTGCGCCCGCAGTAGCCCCTGGTAGTGGCGGCTCGCGTACTGGCCGCCCCGGTTCGAGTGCGCCGGCCACCCGGCCTCGGGGTGCCGGCGGCCGAGCGCCAGGTGCAACGCGTCGACGGCGAGGCGGCTGGCATCGTCGCGTCCATCGACCAGCCGACGATCCGCCGCGAGAACAAGTCCTCCACCACGGCCAGGTACGGCCACCCCTCGGCCGTCGGCAAGTACGTGATGCCGGCGCGCCAGCGCTCGTCCGGCCCCGCGGGCGTGAGCGTGCACGAGGTGCGGAAACTGCTACTCCGACTGGCGTGGACGGCACTGCCGGAGGCCGAGAAGGTGCCGGCGTGGTCGGCGGGGGGGGGGGGGGCACCAGCACCGGGCGCCGGCCGGGCCTGACATTACAAGGCGCGCGGGGCAAGGGCACCCAGCGGTTAATTACGGTTGTACGACTAACTCGTAGCGACTCTAATCTCGGCTGGTGCCGATTTGTTGTGGCCCTGGCGGTCGCATGGTGCTGCTGACGCACCCGTGCCGACCGCCGGGGACGGCCGCCGTGATCCTACCGCCCGAGGCCGCCCCACTGCTCTCGCTGTTCGCCGCCGAGTTCGCGGCGCCGACCGCCCCCACGCCTTGGCGGTCTGGCTCGGGTACTGTAGTCTTGACAACTGCATCCGTTCACGTACGGCGAGGCTGACCGTTTTAGTTGTCCTCGCCGAAGGCAAAGTGAGGCGTTACGGTGAACGGCGCTCGACCCGCGGGAGACTTCGATCGCATCCTCCTCCAGGTGGAGGCGGTCGCGCGCCTCAGCCGGGATGACGCCGCCGGCGACCTCGAAGGCGTGATGCAGGCGGTGGTCCGGGACGTTAACCAACTGCTCGGCAGCGACCTGTGCATCCTGTTCAGGATGCAGCCGGCCGGCGACACTCTCACCGCCGCGGCCGCGGTCAGCACGGGCGAGGGGAAGGTCGGCAACTTCTCGGTCCCGGCGGGGGGCGATTCCCGGCAGGGCTACACCCTCGCCGCCGCGGAGCCGGTCGTGGTGGACGACTACCGCACCGAGGACCGCTTCGCCGTCCCGGCTTGCCTGAGGGTGGACGGGGCGATCACCGGCCTCAGCGTCACCGTCCGCGGGCGGGACCGGCCCTTCGGCACCTTGACCGCGGACTCGAAGCGGAGCGAGCACTTCAGCAACTACGACGTGAGCTTCTTCCAGACGGTCGCCAACGTGCTCGCCGGCCACGTCCAGAGGCGGCAGGCGGAGGACGCCCTGCGGCGGAGCGAAACCGGGCTCCGCAAAGTCCTCTCGACCGAGCTGATCGGGATGATGAAGTGGTCCACCGACGGCCGCGTCACCGACGCCAACGACGCCCTGCTCGGGCTGGTCGGCTACGAGCGGCGCGAGCTGGAGTCGGGCCGGGTCCGGTGGACCGACCTCACCCCGGAGGAGTACCGGCGGGCCGACGAGCACGCCCTCGCGGAAATCCGTCAGAAGGGCAACTGCACCGCCTACGAGAAGGAGTTCGTGCGGAAAGACGGCGGGCGCGTCCCCGTCCTCATCGGGGCGGTCCTCCTGGAGGGCGATGTCGACCAGGGCTTCGCCTTCGTCCTCGACCTGACGGAAGTGAAGCGCGGGCAGACGGCGACCTCCCGACTGGAGGCGATCATCGAGGGGTCCGACGACGCCTTCGTCGGCGAGGACCGGGAGGGCCGGGTCATCGGCTGGAACCCCGGCGCGGAGCGGCTCTACGGGTATCCGGCCGAGGAGGTCGTGGGCCGCAGCATCAGCGTCCTCGTCCCGCCCGACCGGATCGCGGAGATGGCAGAACTGAAAGCTCGGGTCTGGCGGGGCGAGCGGCTGCACCCCTTCGACACGGTGCGGCGGAGGAAAGACGGGAGCCTGATCGACGTGTCGGTGAGCATGTCGCCGGTGCGGGACCGGGCGGGCCGGGTTGTCGCCGTGTCCAAGATCGCCCACGACATCGGCAGCCGCAAGCGGGCCGAGGCGGACCTGCGGCTTCGGGACCGGGCGATCCGGGCGATCTCGTCCGGCATCGTCATCACCGACCCGCGCCGGCCGGACAACCCGATTATCTACGTCAGCCCCGGCTTCGAGCGGCTCACCGGGTACTCGGCGGGCGAGGCCGTCGGCCGGAACTGTCGGTTCCTGCAGGGAAAAGACACCGACCGCGGCGCCGCCGCCCAGCTGCGCGAGGCGGCCCAGGCCGGCGGGCAGTGCGACGTGGAGCTGCTCAACTACCGCAAGGACGGTACGCCGTTCTGGAACCAGCTGTCCGTCTCGCCCGTCCTCGACGCGGCCGCCCGCCCCTCCCACTTCATCGGGGTGATGACCGACGTGACCGACCGGCGGCGGCTGGAGGCGCAGTTCCAGCAGGCGCAGAAGATGGAGGCGGTGGGCCGGCTCGCGGGCGGCGTCGCGCACGACTTCAACAACCTGCTCACCATCATCAGCGGCTACAGCGACGCCCTCCTCCAGGACCTCCCGCCGGGCGACCCGAGCCGCGAGCTGGTCGCCGAGATCCACGCGGCCGGCGAGCGGGCCGGGACGCTGACCAAGCAGCTGCTCATGTTCAGCCGCCAGTCCGTCCTGGAAACGAAAGTCCTCAGCATCAACGCCGTCGTGGCGGACATCGAAAAGATGCTCGCCCGCCTGATCGGGGAGGATGTCCGCCTGACGACGGACCTCGCCCCGGACCTCGCCCCGGTGAGGGCCGACCCCGGCCAACTCCAGCAGGCGCTCGTGAACCTCGCGGTGAACGCGCGGGACGCCATGCCGCAGGGGGGCGAGCTCACCGTCGAGACGCGCGATGTCGAACTCGCCGAAGAGCAGTGCGCCGGCGTCCCCGGCGGTAGGCCGGGCCGGTACTCGATGCTCGCCGTGACGGACACGGGGACCGGAATGGACGAGGCGACGAAGGC
>CAXTPM010000475.1:0-4340 GCA_964245865.1 uncultured Fimbriiglobus sp.
GCCGGCGGCACGATCGGCGTGCAAGGCCTGCTGTTCCGCCTTGCCCTCGACCCGGTGCAAGTCTTCGAGTGTCGCCCGCACCGCCGTCTGTGGCGTCATCGTCGGCCCCCCCCCACTGGAGTGACTAGCGTACCGTCCCCACCGGCCCGGCCACCGGCGCCGCGGCCGGGCGCACCGGCAGCCGGGCGTCGGCCCGCGGCTTGCCCTCGCCCAGAATCAAGAGCATCGGCGCGGCGATGTAGATCGAACTGTACGTGCCGACCAGCACGCCCATCACCATCACGAAGCTGAACAGGTGGATGCCCTCGCCGCCGAAGAAGTAGAGCACGACTACCACCAGGAACACCGTCAGGGCCGCGAGGACCGTGCGCGAGAGGGTCTGGTTGACGCTGTCGTTGATGATCTGCGGCGTCAGCGCGGGGTTCTTGCCGCGCACCTCGCGGATGCGGTCGAACACCACGATGGTGTCGTTCACCGAGTAGCCCACGAGCGTGAGTAGCGCGGCCACGGCGGCGAGGTCGATCTTGAAGTCGTGGAGCTGCAACAACCGCCCGAACGGGTTGTCGTACAGGTAGTGGCAGATGGCAATCGCCCCCAGTGTAAACGCGAGGTCGTGGATGAGGCAGACCACCGCCGCGGCGCCGAAGGTCCAGTTGCCGAAGCGGAACCACAGGAACACCAGCACCGCCATCCAACTGGCCACGATGGCGTAGAACGCCTTGTTGCGCGTGTCGGCCGCGAGCGCGGGGTCGAAGGTCTCCAACCGCTCGGGGATCGGCCGGGCCTCGAACGCCCGCAGCGCCTTGCCCAAGTTGTCCTGGAAGTCCTTCAGGTCGGCCTGGGCCTTCGAGTCGAGCGGCTTGTTGGCCTGGGTCGCCTCGTTCAAGGCGGCGAACTCCCGGCTCGACGCCACACTCACTTTCAGGGTGTGGAACTGCCCGCTCTTCTCCTCGTCGGCCGCGACGCCCGCCTCGGGACTCGGCACGCCGGTGACTTCGACGCCGACGCTGCTCCCCTCGGTCGGGTAGCGGCTGGCGCGCTTCAACTCGCGCTCGACGAACCCTTGCAGGTACTTCGGCGACGACGGCTTGTCCAGCGTCACCGTGGCCACGGGGCCGGCCACACTTTGGTTCACGACCCTGGTGCTGGCGATCAGGCTCGGGCTGTCGAGTGAGTCGCGCAACAGGCGGTCGAGCATCACCTGCACCAACTCCGGCTCGCGCTCGGTGGTGCGGATGGTGAACGCGGGACTCTTACCTTGAGTGAGTGCCTCGCCGCCGCTGAAGACTTGCTCAACCGACACCCCCGGCAGTGTCGAGGCCCGGCGCTTGACATCGGCGCGCTTCGCGTCGTCGGTGTCGCCGTCGGGGGCGTTGGCCAGCGTGGCGACCGCCTTCGCGCCGTCGGCGTAAGTGATTTCGTAGACGTACTCGCCGCCGGCACTGCGGCGCGCCGGGGCGTCGCCCTCGGCGGCGACTTCGGGCTTGAGCCACGTCACCTCCTGCACCTGCAGCCGCTCGCGCTGCGCTTGTTCGCTCACGAGCGAGAGCAGGCCGCGCTTGTCGGTGTCGTTGAGCGCGCGCTCCTCGCCGGGGGCCATGCGCCCGCCGTAGACGGTCCCCTTCGTGAAGTCCACGTTCAGGATCGTGTCGCCGCGGTAGAGGAACAGGGCGGTGCCGAGCACAGTGAGCGTGGCGGTGAGGGCAAACATCGCCTTGCGGATGCCCATGAAATCGAAGCTCGGGCGGGCGAACAGCTTCATCATCCGCAACTCGCGGATGTAGCGGTTGGCGAGTGCGTAGTCGAAAATCAGCCGCGTCACGTAGAGCGCGGTGAACAGGCTAATAATCAGTCCCACGGTGAGGCTGATACTAAACCCCTTGAGATTATCGTTGCCGAATGCATACAACACAATACAGGTGAAAATACTCGTCAGGTGCGTGTCGATAATCGTGGCGAACGCCCGGTCGTAGCCCAATCGGATGGCGTTGCCCAGCGTCGCCCCCTTCTCGCGCTCCTCGCGGATGCGCTCGTAGATCAGCACGTTCGCATCGACCGCCATGCCGAGCATCAGCACGATGCCCGCGAGGCCCGGCAGGGTAAACGCCGCCTGCACCGCGACCATGAACCCGACGGTGAGGAGCAAGTTCACGAACAGCGCGATACACGCGACGATGCCGGCGAAGCGGTAGTAGACCACCATGAACGCCAGCACCGCGAGGAACGAGAACCCGACGGCCGTCAGCCCCTTATTGATCGTGTCCTGGCCGAGCGTCGGCCCGATGCTGTTCTCCGAAACCGGTTCGGACTTCAGTTCGGCGTTGAGCGCCCCGCTGCGGAGCAGGAACACCAGCCGGTTCACGGCCGCTTGGGTGAAGTTGCCGCTGATCTGGCCCGAGTCGCGGATCGGGGCTTGGCCGGCACTGAGGTTCGGCGCGCTAATGATGCGGCCGTCCATGACGATGGCGAGCTGGCGCTCGAACTTGGTGGCGGGGTCGGCGACGTTGCGGGCGGTGATGCGGCCGAAGCGCTCGGCGCCGTTCGGGTTGAACGAGAAGTCCACCGCCGGCCCACCATTGCGCCCCTCGCCGGCGCGGGCCACGAGGCCCATCTCGCGGTCCACCCGCACCGCGTCGGAGGGACTCAGGCGCGTCAGCAGGAAGTATTCGACGCGCATGTCGGCCTCCGACGGCGGCCCCTTGACGCGGCTGTACTCGCGGGTGAAGAACAGGTTGCGGCCGATGGCCACCACCGCGCCGGCCTTGGCGAGCGTGCCGCCGTTGGCGTTCCGGGCCTGCTCCATCTCGGGGTAGAACCACGTCGAACCGGCGGTGCCCGGCTTCTTGGGCGGCGCCTCGGTGGCGTAAGCGTTGCTCAAGCCGTAACTCTCACGCTCCTCCTTGCCCAGCGGCACCCACTCGTAGCTGACGTTATCTTGGGCCTCGCCGTTGACGGTCACGGTGTAGTTCGTCGCCGACGCCAGCGGCGGCAGGCCGCGTTGGGCTAGCTCTTCGAGGTCGCTCTTCACCTTCGGGTCGGTTGCCGCGCGGCCCAAGAGGGTGCGCGTGTCGGCGATGCCGTCGGCGTCGTCGGTGGTGTTGGCGACGATGCGGAACTCCAAGAGGCCCACCTGCCGCAGCGTCTCTTTCACCTGCTGCACGGTGTCGGCGGTGGCGACCTCCTTGCCCTGGTCGGCCGCGGTGCCTGAGAAGGGGATGATGACCTCGACGCGCGTGGTGCCGACGGGCCGGACCACGACGTTGAACAGGTCGTTGGGGTCAATACGACGCTTGATGTTATCGGCTAGTCGGCGAATCTCCTCGTTGCTCAAGCCTTCGCGCGTGGCGGTGGTGTCCTTCTGCCGTAGCGAGCGTTCCAGGTCCACCTCGTAGACGAGGATGCTGCCGCCCGCGAGGTCGATGCCCCGGCGGAACCCGGCAACGCCGCGCGCCTCCCGCTGGAAGGCAAGGCCCACCGCGAGGCCGGCGAGCAGCGTCGGGATCAGGCAGATGAGCAGACCTGTGAGGAAGTTCCGTCGCATGATTCGCCTTGCACAGTGGTCGGTGGTCAGTTGTCAGACAGGAAAGCGGGGTGCGGGCTAGGCCGGCTTGGTTTCGGCGGGCGTCGCGGCGGCGTCGGCCTCGTCGGTGACACGGGTGATGGTACTGCGGAGCACCCGGATGCGGGCGTCTTCGCTGCGGATGACGACATCCTCTTCGCCGTCCTTGACGCGGACGATCACGCCGACGATGCCGCCGGCGGTGACGACCTTGCTGCCCGGCTTGATCGCCGCGAGCTTCGCTTCGGCCTCCTTGCGGCGGCGGCGGTCTTGAGGCAGGATCACGACGAAGTAGAAGAGCGCGAACAGTGCGATGAACACCGGCAACGGCCCGCCGAACGGGTTCCCGGCAGCGGGGGCCGCGCCGTCGGCAGCGGGTGCGGGGTCTTCGGCAATAAGCGCGGTCATGCGGGGCACTCGGGGGATTCGGAAGCGCTCATCCTAAGCCTTGTGGCCCCAGCGGGCAAGGCGACTGGCCGCGACCTCGCGCACGGTGCCGGCGGCAATTGCGGCCCGCAAGTCGCCCATGAGGGTCAGGTAGTAGTGCAGGTTGTGAATGCTCAACAGCGTCGGCCCCAGCATCTCATCAGCAGCGAACAGGTGGTGCAAGTAGCCGCGGCTAAACTGCGCACACGCCTCGCAGGCGCAACCGGACATCAGCGGGCCGGGGTCTCGCCGGTGGACCGCGTTGCGGAGCCGAATCGGCCCGTCGTCGGTGAACGCTAGCGCGTTGCGGCCGCTGCGGGTCGGCATCACGCAGTCGAAGAGATCGATGCCCGCG
>CAXTPM010000475.1:4350-4620 GCA_964245865.1 uncultured Fimbriiglobus sp.
CCACCCCGCGCGCGACGCTGCCGACGATGTCGCGCGGCGTGCCCACCCCCATCAGGTAGCGCGGCTTGTCGGCCGGCAGCATCGCGGCGCACTCCGGCAACGCCGCGTGCATCGACGCCGGGGACTCGCCGACCGAGAAGCCGCCGAGCGCGTAGCCGGGGAAGTCCATCGCCACGAGTTCGGCGGCGCAGCGACTCCGCAGCGTCAAATCCGTGCCGCCCTGCACGATGGCGAACTGCGCCTGATCCGGCCTCACGTGGGCCACTTTGC
>CAXTPM010000476.1:0-4325 GCA_964245865.1 uncultured Fimbriiglobus sp.
TTCCGCTCGCAGTCGTTCGTGAAGTTCGGCGACGAGCCGCTTTCGAGCGAGGTGGTGGTGGGGGAGTGAAGCGACCTCACCCCCCGGCCCCCTCTCCCAAAAGGAGAGGGGGAGAAGCGTTCTCGGCGAGTGGAGTCCGGGTGCCGGCCCAGTAGGTAAAGCTTGCACGCGAGCTTCCCCCTCTCCTTTCGGGAGAGGGGGCCGGGGGGTTGAGGTCTCTGCGACGGGGCCGATTCGCTGTGAACGCATTTGCCGAAGACTGGCCGTGGCTGCTCCTCCTGCTGCCCGCCGCCTACTACCTCGCGCTGCCGCCGGTCGCCGGGCTGAAACTGCGCCTGCCCGCGCGGCCGGCCATGAACCCGCTCGATTTAGAGTCGGTCGATAGCACCGTGCGGGCGTTCCTGGTGAGCCGCGCCGAAATCCTGGGCGAATGCGGCTTCGGCGAGGCGTGCTACCTGCACCTGCCCGACGCCGCGCCGGGGGCCGACAGTTACTACGCCCTGCTGGTGAACCGCGCGGCCGGCGAGACGGCGCTGGCGCACCTGAGCGTCGGGCGCGGGGCGGCGCCGTTCCGGCTCTCGGGGGTCGAGTGCTTCAGCGCGTTCCCCGACTCTGGCCCCGCCGGCGAAGGTGCCGAGGGGGGTGCGCGGTTCAACACCACAAGTTCCGACGTACTGCCGCCCTTCCCCCCCGAGCCGGGCCGGGTCCGCACGCAGGTGCCCAACGTGCGCGGCGAGGCCGAGCTAGTCCGCCTACACCGCTCCGTCGTCGCGGCCCACTCCCCGGCGGGCGAACCCCGCGTCTACCCGCCCGGCGGCGAGGCCGAGTACCTCGCCGAAGAAGCCCACGCTCGGCACTACCGCCGCATGGTCGCCCTCGGCTGGCTGCGCCCGAGCCGCGCCGGCGACGCCTACCGCCCCACAATTTGGGGCGCGTACCGGCTCGTGTGGGGCCAGATGCCACCGTTCGCGGGGGTACGCCGGCGCGCGATGCTGCGCCGGGAGGCGCGGGTTCTGGCCGAGTTCCGCCGCGCCGAGCGAAAACTGGGCTACTGAGCGTAGGGCTGTCCGGACTGCACCACCCCAGGCTGCATGACGCCGGGCTGGGTCATCAGCCCCGGCTGCGCGACCACGCCGGGCTGCACGACGGCGCCGGGGGCCACCACGGGGCGGCGGGGGCCACCACGGGGCGGCGGGGGCGACGCCGATCGTGCCGAACAGCAGCCCGATGACCGTGACTGCGATGCCCGAGAGTATCAGCCCCACGCCCACGTAGTGCCGCCAGTCCATCGCCTTGCCAGAGATCGAGTAGTACCACACACCAGTCCAGATCATCGTCAGCACGCCGACGGTGACGTAGGCGATCGAGTTGCCCGCGCTGCGGGAGGGGCGCGCATGAGGCTAAACATAGTCGTTGTCAGGGTTTGTATCCGGCCGACGCGGCCGGGTTGGATTGTATTCCTAGTTTTAGCAACAGCCGTACCGCGGGTAAAACCCCGACATGATTAACCCGATTCGGCCCGCTCGTCCGCCAGAGACTCCGCTACTTTCCCAAGCGCCCAGGACGCGCCGGCGAGGGGGATGACGGCGAAGAGGCACGAGAAGAAGTAAGTTGTCGAGGCGGGCACGTAGGAGACAATCCGCGACTCCTCGCTTTCGTAGAAGTGATCAACCATCGGGGGCAAGTCGCGTCGCTCGGCATACCGCTTCAGGACGCCCCACACCTCGCCCGCGACCGCCTCGGCCTCCTCCGGCGGGAAGTCGTCGCTGCGTCGGACGTACTCGCGCACTACGTCCTGAGTGAGCGGAAAGAACGTGGTGTACGAGTTGGTCCAGCGCCCCCGCCGCCCCGGCAGGTCGAAGTACAAGTCCTCGAACTTCCTCCCCCGCCCGGTGTAGACGATCACGCCCCCGGTGAGGTCGAACGACCGGGGATTGCCCCACCCGTGGATTTGGACCGAGAAGTAGGCGTTCCGCGTCGGCACCCGCTCGCCGGCGACGATCTCGCACGCGGCCGGCACCCGCTTGGCCACCCACTCCCCGGCCGGCCAGAGCGGGACGATCAGCGGCAGGGCGAGCGGGAGAACCAACCCGAACGGGTGCGGGAGTGGCACTACCCCCAAGTGGCCCCGCTGGGACTGCCGGTAGACCAGCAGGCCGAGTTGAGCGGCCAGCGGGAGCGGCGACACAAGCCAGGCGAACACCAAAGCGTGCGGAGCTTCCTCGACCACCGACCACGTCTGGTAAACGGCGAGCAACAGGACGAGGGACGGGGTCACCGTCGCGGCGGTGTGTAGCCAGACCATCAGCCTCCCCCCCGCCGTGATGCGCATCGACCGCCCCGCTAGCCCGCCCCCTGCTCCGCCAGCGCCTTCGCGCCCGCAGCCGCCCCAATAAATCCCGCGTCACTCCCGAGGGTGGCGTAGCGCACCGCGACTTTGGACGCCGGGTAGCTTAGGCCCAGCTCGCGCACGTAGTGGTCGATGCGCGCGAGGAACGGCGCCCCGGCCGCGGTCATGCCGCCGCCGTAGCAGATGAGTTCGGGGTCCACCGTGGCGATGAGCTGGCACGCCCCGAGGGCCAGGTAGTACGCGGTCTCCTCGACGATCTTGCGCGCCAACTCGTCCCCCGCGTCGGCCGCGACGAAGATTTCGCGGCTGGTCATTTCCCCGCCGTCCGCGTCGGTGAGCAGGCCGCGCAGGCCGGTCGGCCCGGTGTGGCTGGCGAGTGCCTCGCGGGTGCGGGCCACCACCGCGGTGGCGCTGCCGTAGGCCTCCAGGCAGCCGCGCCGGCCGCAGCCGCACAGGCGCCCCCGGTCGGGCAACTCGATGCGCATGTGCCCGACCTCGCCGCCGTGGCTGTGCTCGCCCTCGAGCACCTTGCCGCCGAGGATGATGCCGCCCCCCACCCCCGTGCCGAGGGTGAACAGCACCATGCTGGCGAACTCCTTGCCGGCGCCGAGCCAGAACTCCCCCAGTGCGGCCGCGTTCGCGTCGTTCTGGAACGCGGTCGGCTTGCCGAACTCGCCGGCCACGAAGTCGCGCACCGGCACGTTGCGCCAGGGCTTCAAGTTCGGCGGGTCCAGAATTAGCCCGAGTTTGATGTCCATCAGCCCCGGCGTCGCCACGCCGATGGCCGCGATGTCCCCCAGGCCGAGGCCGGCCACCTTGGTCGCCTGGCGGATCGCCTCGGCCATCGTGGCCAGCCCCGCGTCCTGGCCGCGCTCGGGGCGCGTGGGCAGGCTGACGTGCGGCGACACCGCGCCCGACCCGGCCACCACCGCCGCCTTCATCGTCGTCCCGCCGACATCCAGGCCGACGTAGTAGCGCTCGGTCATGTCGCTTCGCTCCGGTCGTGGTTCGTGGTCCGTGGCGCGTGGATCGTGAAGACGCGGGACTTCTGTCTTTCACGATCCACGCGCCACGGACCACGGTCCACGCTTTTCTATGGCCCCGCCCCCCGCAAGCCCAGCCCAGGTGGGGTGGCCCCCGCGCCCGGCCGGCGGTATCATCGCGCGCAAACTCTCTCGCGGGGACGGCGGATGCGGCGGCTGGACTACTTGGTTCTCGTGGCCGCGTGGGCGGTACTGACGCTCCCCAACTTGGGCGCGCACGCGCTCTGGGACATGGACGAGGGCGTCAACGCCGGCTGCGCCCGCGAGATGTACGAGGCCGGCACGCTGGTGGTGCCCGTGTTCAACGGCGAACTGCGCAGCGCCAAGCCGGTCTTGCTCTACTGGTGCCAGATGGCGAGCTTCCGGCTCCACGGCGAGGTGTCCGAGTGGACCGCGCGGTTGCCGTCGGCGCTGTTCGGCCTCGGCACGGTGCTGACACTCGCCGAACTGGCGCGGCGCCAGTTCGGCCGGGGCACGGGGCTACTCGCGGGCCTGATCCTGGCGAGCGCGCCGCAGTTCTGCGTGCTCAGCCACGCCGCCACGCCCGACGCGCCCTTGATTTTCTTCGTCACCGTCACGATGGCCCTGGCGTGGCGTCTGCACGAGCACGGCGGCGACAACTGGCTGGTGTGGCCGGCGATCCCGGCCGGGCTGGCGGTGCTCTCGAAGGGGCCGATCGGCGTGGCCGCGCCGGGCCTGGCACTCCTGATGTACTTCGCCTGGAACCGCGACCCCTGGCGATTTCTGCGAGTCAAGCTGCTCGCGGGCCTCGCCCTCGGGGCGCTGGTGGTCGTGCCCTGGGGCGCGCTCGTCACGGCCGAAACTCAGGGCGAGTGGCTGCGGAAGTTCCTGCGGAACGAGAACCTGAACCGCATCGCCACCGCCCAGGAGAACCACAGCGGCTTCCCCGGCTACTACCTGGTGTGCCTGCT
>CAXTPM010000476.1:4335-4617 GCA_964245865.1 uncultured Fimbriiglobus sp.
CTGCTGGCGCTGTTCGCGCCGTGGTCGTCGGTGCTCGGGGCGGTGGCGTGGGAATCGACCGCCGCGGCGCGGGGCCGGCGCGAGGGCGACCCGCGCCCGCTGCGCTTCCACCTCTGCTGGGTGCTCGCGTTCGTGGTGCCCTTCTCGCTCATGGCCACGAAGCTGCCGAACTACGTCGCCCCGGCCTACCCGCCGCTCGCGGTGCTCACCGCCTGGGCGCTCGAACGCTACCGGCGCGGCGAGTTGAACCCGCCGCGCCGGGTGGCGGTCGCCTGGAACGGG
>CAXTPM010000477.1:0-4616 GCA_964245865.1 uncultured Fimbriiglobus sp.
GGTTTCCGCCGCGCCAAGTCAAGCCGACACCGCCCACGCACGCCGCCCCCCGCACTCACGAGAGTTGACGAGTCGTCATGCTCAAGGTCACGGCCGGCATCGAGATTCCCGACGCCGAGTTCGAGTGGGCCTACAGCCGCGCCGGCGGCCCAGGGGGCCAGAACGTCAACAAAGTGGCGTCGAAAGCCCAGTTGCGCTGGCACCTGGCGAGTAGCCCCAGCCTGGCCGAGTCGGTGAAGGCGCGCCTGCGACTACTACACCCCTCGATGCTGACCACCGAGGGCGAACTGCTGATTAGCTCGCAGAAGTACCGCGACCAGGAGCGCAACCGCCACGACTGTCTGGCGAAACTCGCCGCGATCATCCGCCAGGCCGCGACGGTGCCGAAAGCCCGCCGCCCCACCAAGCCGACCAAGGGGAGCCAGCGCCGCAGGCTGGAGGAGAAGAAGCGGCAGTCGGCCCGCAAGGGCGATCGCAAAGTGGGTGGGGGGGAGTGACCGCGCGGCGCCCCGGCCCGAAACCGCCACCCCGCCGCCGGCCGCGTCATGCGAACACCTTTTCGCAGTACCCCTTGAGCAAGTCGGCGCGGTCGGCCGGCGCCCGGAACGCGATGTGGCCGTCCGGCCGGACCAGTACCAGCGCCGGAATTCCTTCGAGCGAGTACGCCCCGTGCGCGCGGCCGTCGAGGTCCGACAGCTTGACCACCGGACTAGCCGCTAGGTCGGGCGTGACTGGGCCGGCGACCACGAGGCGGGGGCGGACCCAGTCCCACGGGGCGACTTCGGCCACGGCCGCGAGTAGGGCGGGGCCGGCGCCCGGCTTGCGGCCGTCGAACGCCAGGAGCGTCCACCCCCACGTCCGGCCGTCCGGGTTGGTCGCGTGCGCGTGCAAGGTCGTCGGCCCGCCGGCCCCGTCGCTCACGTCCGCGTCCGGGGCGCGGTCTCCGGCGTGCGGGGCGTGCCGGCGGAGCGCCTGGCTCAGCCCCATGTGCTCGTCGTTCAGTGGGCTGTCGGGATAGGCGACCGACATCTGCTGCAGGTCGTCGGTGGCGTAAAGGAGGGCGGCGATCTTCGGCACCGACTCGGCCAGCAGGCTCAGGGCCGCGTCCTCGACCCGGTTGCGGTAGAGGAAGTTGCGGAACCCCTGCGCCTGCTGCTTGTCCAGGCGCGCGTGCTCGGCCTGGCGCTCGGCGCCGTAGCTGTCCAAGATCGGCGACCCCGCGTGCCCGGCGACGGCCATCGCCAGCCGCCACGCCACCCCGACCGCGTCGTGGAGTCCGGCGTTCATCCCCTGCCCGCCGATCGGGAGCGTGTAGTGCCCGGCGTCCCCGGCCAGGAACACCCGGCCCTTCGCGTAGCCCGGCGCGGTCCCGTGCTGGAACCGGCTGAACGACGCCCAGATCGGCTCGGAGAGCGTCAGCGTGTCGTCGCCGGTGACCTCGCGGGCGACCGCCTGAATCTCCTCGAGCGTCGGCTCGCGCTCGGGCACCCCGGCGTCGTCGGCGAGGAAGAACAGCCGGTGGTACCCGCCCCAGACCGGCATGACGCCGCACAGCCCGTGGCGGTACACGAAGAACCACAACTGGTCCGGCGCGGTCGAGCGGCGCCACTTGAGTTTGGCGTCCATCTGCCGGTTCGCCCGGCCGGGGAGTTTCTCCGTCTCGAAGTCCAGCCCGAGCGACTTGCGGACGAACCCCTTCGCCCCGTCCGCCCCGACCAGGTACTTCGAGCGCAACCGCTCCGGCTCCCCGCGCTCGTGGCCGTCGTCGTCCACCCCGACCACGGTGACCGTGACGCCCGCGTCGTCCTGCTCGATCGCGGTCACCTTCCGCCCGCGCTCGACCGACCCGCCCCGGTCGCCGACGAGCCTGGCGAGCGCCTCCTCGATCTCCCCCTGCCCGGAGTACAGGACATCCGGGAACGGGCTGGCCACCCGTGCGACCTCGAGCGGCGCGGTCGGGTGGCCGTTCAGCAGGTTGTTAATCCGCTCGATGCGGTACGACTTCTCGGCGAGCGCGTCGCGCGCCCCGATGCCGTGGAGCAACTCCTGCGGCCGCGACCAGATGTTGTTCGCCCTGGAGTGCGGGCTGGGCTTGGTGCGCTGCTCCAGCAGCCGGCAACTCACGCCGTGGTGGCGCAGGGCGCAAGCGGTCGTCAGACCGATCGGCCCGGCCCCGATGACGATCACGTCGGCGTCGTAGGGAGTGTTGTAGGGTTCGGTCACGGGGGAAACTCTCGGGACGGGGGCGACGCTGTCGCGGCACCGGATATACTTCATTGGTGAAGTAAGAGATGCTACGGCCGACACTCCCCGCCGGTCAAGTGCTTCACTAGTGAAATTGTCGGATGGGGCGTTCGCCCTAGAAAGACCGCCGTGCCGCAACACCGCCCGCCAAGCCCGACCCCGCCTGGCCCGCCCACCGAGGCCGCGACCGGTGTCCCCGACGACTGGTTCGAGCGGTTCCGGCGGGAAATGTCCCCCTCGGGGTCGGCGACCCCGATCCAGGCGATGCACGCGCTGCGCGCCGTCGTCCACGCGGCCGAGGCGGTCATGCAGGGCTGGCTCGACCCGCACGGCCTGAGCCTCGGGCAGTTTAACGTGCTGATCTGCCTGTGGGGGTCACCGGGTCTGGCCCGGCCGATGTCCGAGGTCCGCCGCGCGGTCATCAGTTCGCCGGCACACGCCACCAAGCTCGTCGGCCAACTGGAGGCGCTGGGACTCGCCCGGCGTGAGGCCGATCCGGCGGACGGGCGGGGTGTCCTGGCCCGGCTGACCCCCGCCGGCAAGGAGCGCGTCGAGGCCGTCGGCCCCGCGCTCGTCGCGCGGATCGAGGCCGCAGTGGCCGGGCTGAGCGACGCCGACTGCGGGCGACTGCTCGAACTGCTGGCGCGTCTCCGCTCCGGGTTCGGCCTGGGGGGCGCGGGCGGGGGAAATAGCTAAACGGGAAAGACACGCCGGATTTGTGAGCCGGCCCTCAACTCGCAACGGGTGCGGAGTTGTGGCCGGCTCAGATGAAAACAATCACGGCCGGGCAGTCATCACCGGCCCCGAGTCAGCCATCGGCAGCACGGAGGTCGTCCGCCGCGCCCTCGACCGCCTAGTCCGAAATCTTCTCCCCCAACTGCCCGGCAATCGCACGCACCAAGGTACTGCCCGGCCCCGACCCCGTCTGGTAGCCCATCATGCCGCGCACCGCCTCGAAGCTCATGAGCGTGCCGAGGAACACCAGCGGCAGGCAGAGCAAAAGCACGATCGCCGGGAGCGGCCCCCAGGGCGCCTGCTTCTCGACGACGGTGACTTGCTCGGCCGGCGCCAACTCGGCGTAGTCGCCGCCGCGGTCGTACCCGCGCATCGCGGCGCTCGCCGAGGGGCCGTCGTCCAACTCGTCGTCCAACAGATTCCGTCCGCTGCGCCGCCCGGCGCGGCTGGGGCTGACGGCGGGTTCCGAATCGTCGAAGGCGTCCAGGCCCGCGACCACGCCGCCCTCGTCCTCGACTAGTTCCACCGCCTCGGCCACGTCCGAGTCATCGGCGCTGGCGGTCAGTTCGAAGTCCGAGCTGTCCGAGTCGTCGCCCATTGCGGGCAGTTCGAAGTCGGTCTCGATGATGTCCGACCCGGCCGAAACCGGCTTGCCCTTCCCCCCCTTGGCCGGGGAAACCTGCTGGCCGATGGAGTCCATGATCCCGGAGTTATCGTCGAGCGTCAGCTCGAACTCGCTGTCCGAGTCGGCGTCCGCGGCGGGGCGCTTGGCGCCGCGGCCCCCGGCGCCGGCGGGCGCGGGGCCGACGGGATCGAGCGACAGCTCGAAGTCGATGTCCGAGTCGTCCGTGGCGGCGACTTTTTTCAGGGGGCCGGTCTTCGGCCCCTTCTTCTCGAGCGACACCCCGGAGTCCGACGGCTTCGCCAGGTTGATGCCGCTCAGGCCGCCGCGGTTCTCGGCCGGGAGGCCCGCGCCCGAGAGATCGACCTCGTCGGAGCTATCGCCAGCGGCTTTGGCGAGTTGGAAGTCGAACGAGTCGTCGGCCGGGTCGAGCGACAGCTCGAACTCCGAACTCGAGTCGTCGCCGGTGGTCTTGCCGATGCTCGGGGTCTTGGCTGCGTCGGAGCCGAGCTTGGTGCCCGACTTCGGCGTCTTGCCCGACAGCCCCGACGACTTGATGACCGCACTACTCGGCCCGGCGAGGTCGATCTCCTCGGTGGGGTTGAGCGCGTTGGGGTCGTAGGCCCGCGGAGTGGCGAGGTCGAGCCGCACGTCGGAGTCCGAGTCCCCCTTGTGGCCCTTGGCGCCGAGTCCGAAAATGTCGTCGTCGCCGGTGACCAACAGCGGCGGGTCGGCGGGGGTTTTGGGCTTCGGGGCGGCGAGCGTCTCGAAGTCGCCCGAACTGCCCCCCTCACCGAGAGCCAGGCCGGGGTCGGAGGCGGCGCCCAGGCTGCGCGCGAGTTCGTCGATGTCCGCGGAGCGGAAGCGCAGGGTGGTGCCGTCGCGGAACGGCCGGAGGTTCTGGAACATCGACTCGGTCTTGAGCCGGCGCTTGAAGTCGTCGGCCGGGAGGGCGAGTTTCGCGGCGGCTTCTTCGAGGGTGTAGAACTGGGCCATCGGTGTCGGCTCTCGGTTC
>CAXTPM010000478.1:0-4608 GCA_964245865.1 uncultured Fimbriiglobus sp.
GGTGAAGAACTTCCCGCCGGTGCGCTCGGCCAGGCGCTTCAACAAGGGCGCGTTGCTTTCGAGGTCGGCGAACTCCGGCGAGTACGGCACCGTCACCCCGCTGCGGCTCGCGTCCACGACGGTCACTTGCGGGGTGCCGTCGGGGTTGAGGCTCGCGTTCCCGGCGGCGTCCAGGGTGGGCGTGAGGGCTTGCACGTTGAGGAAGTACGAGCCGGCCTCATCGACGGCGAACTCGGCCTCGTACTGCCCGCCGCCCTTGGGCCGGAACTCGACTTTGGGCGCGGATTCGCCGGGCGCCAGCGGCCTCGGCAGGCTCACCGCGCCGCGCAGATTCACGCCCGGAATGGGCCGGTCTTTTTCGTCTCGCACATCGGCCGTCACCCGCACCCGGCCGTCCTGGTAGCTGGTGGTGAGGACCAACCGGCCGCGCTCGGGTTCGCGCATCGCCCAGTTGATGAGCTGGTCCCAGAAGCGGCGGTAAATCTCCGACCCCGCCCAGTCCTTGTCCCAGTACTGCGTGGCGCCGCCGGGCTGCGTGCGGGCGTCGGCGGTGAACGCCACGGCTTTGCCCAGGCCGTAGCGCCAGCTTGCGAGCAGCGGGAACTCCTGGTCCGGGTACGGACTCGGCCCCTTGAGGCTCATCGACGCCAGCACGTTCTGCTTCTTAGTGGTGCGCACCATGCCGTAGAGCTTCGGCAACTGCCTCGGCAATCCGGGCGCCAGCACCTCCGCGGAGCCGGCCCCGCCGGTGCGCTCGGGGTCGAACGCCACGTTGGTCACGAACGACTGACTGACGCGGCGGCTCTCCTTGATGTAAATCGCGGGCAGTTGGTTGGGGTTGGTCACGTCGTAGAAGTTGCCCTTCTTGCCCTGCGCGTCCATCGTCCCCTCGGCAATGGTCTTCATCTTGGTCTTCTCGGTGCCGCCGTGCGTCGCCACCCCCACCGTGGTGCAGGTGATGCCGGCCTTCGCCATGTTCGCCACGGCCTTGATGCCCGGCCCCGAGTAGTTGGGGTCGCCGTCGGAGATGACGATGGTGTGCCGGACCGCCAGGTTGTACTGCGGGTCCGAAAGGGTGTCGTAGGCGGCGACGAGGAACGTGTCGAAGTCGGGCATGTCCCCCGGCACCAAGGAGTCGAGGCGCGACAGGATGCGGTTGCGCTTGCTACTCTCGGCCTCGCCGACTTCCTGGAACGGGATGTGCCACGCCACCCCGCCGGGGCCAAAACCCCCGTACTGGCACACGCCCACCATGTCGGCCGGGCCGAGGCGCTGGATGGCGAGCTTGGCGATGTCCTTCTGCCACTTGTTGCCGTCGGCCATCTCGCTGGCGTGCATCACCAGCACCAAGCCCCCTTTGCCCGCGGCTTGCAGCGCCTTGATCTCGCAATCGACCGGGAGTGCCGCCTCGATCGGGGTTTGCTGGTAGCCGCCGGCGCCGAAGCTCTCGGGTCCGCCGACCATCACCAGCCCGCAGCCCTGGTCGAAGACGGCGGTGCGCACGACCTCGGCCTGGTCGGCGGTGAAGCGCTCGTAGGGCACATTCGCCAGGATCACCGCGTCGTAGTTACTCAAGAGCACGCCCAACTCGCCGGGGTCGGCGGGGAGC
The DNA here is from genome assembly GCA_964245865.1 of uncultured Fimbriiglobus sp. Classification (GTDB taxonomy): domain Bacteria; phylum Planctomycetota; class Planctomycetia; order Gemmatales; family Gemmataceae; genus Fimbriiglobus. Next base: position 1,610 of record CAXTPM010000478.1, read on the forward strand.
TTGTCGGCCGGGAGGCGATCCACGCGCAGCTTCACCTTCGGCGGCTGCCCCTCGGCCCGGTTCGGCTCGAAGCGCAGAGTATCCAGGAGGTAACCGTGCTGCGACTTACCGCCGCCGTCGCTGTCGTCCAAGAGCAGCACGCGCCGCTGGCCGCGCGCCACGATCGCGGTCTCGACGCGGTTGTTGATCGGCCGGTCCCCCGGCAGCCCGGTGACCACCGCCCCGCCCTGCACCGGGCGCGATTCGCTCGGCGCGAACGTGGCGCGCATGGTGAACGACGCCTGGCTGTCGGCGCTGATTTTGTTCTTGAAGCGGAAGACGTTCAGCCCCGGCAGGAGCCGCACCTTGGGCGCCCTGCCGGGTTCGAGCACCTGCGGGCCGTCCTCGACCTCGACCGCCTCGGCCTCGCCGCCCACCCCGCCCGCGCCGCTGCTACTCCCGACGCGCAGCACCTCCAGCCGGCCATCGACAATCGTGTTCGGCGTGGCGTTCCGCACCAGCACTCGCACCGGCAGTTGCTGCCCCTTGGCCACCACCGGCGGCGTCTCGATCGCCTGCACCAAGACTTCCGACTCGTTGCGGTACCCAGGGGCAAGGGCAATCGCGTCGATCTCGACTTTGTTCTTGCGCGCCGCGTCGGCCTGCTCCTCGGCGACGCCCAAGTTCTCGTTGCCGTCGCTAATCAGCACGATGCGCTTGCCGGAGCCTTCGGGGAAGCTGGCGAGCGCGAGCTTGATGGCCGCGGCGATGTCGGTGTAGTTGCCGTCCATCGCCCCGGCCAAGCGCTCATCGACCGGGAAGCGCCGCACGCTCGCCGGCGGCAGCACCAGTTTGGGGCGCTTGCCGAAGAAGATCAGCCCGGCTTGGTCGTCGGCCCTGGCGTCGGGGCGCTGGCGCACGGCGTCCTCGATGAAGCCGCGCACGCGCTCCCAGCGCCGATCGGCCGCGTCGGTGCCGGCCTTGGCGGGGTCGATGTCTTGGGGGACACTGTACGAGCGGTCCACGACGAACATCACCGTGTTCGTGTCCGACTCCTGGCGGAAGCGCGGCTCGGCGAGCGCCACCGCCAGCGCCACCAGCCCGGCGGTGCGCAGCCCCATCGCCAGCCACTTCCGCCGCGCCCCCAGTCCCGAAAGGCTCTTGCGGCCGATCACGACCACCAGCGGCGTGACGAGCAACAGCAGGAGCCACTCGGGGCGGACGAACTGCACGCCCCGGATGTCGCGCGCACCCTCGAAGAGGCGCCCGCCGAGGTCGCGCAAGCTGAGGGCGCCGACCCCCGTGGCGAGCAGCACGGCGGCCAGCGTGGCGAGCGAGAACGACCAGCGCTTCACGGTGCCGAGCAGCACGCCCAGCAGCGTGGATAGGCCGAGGCCGGCGTAGACCAGCAGTTCGCCGACTTCGGTCGGCGGCTCGCCGCTGCCAACGGGGACGCGCGTCAGCACGAGTGCCCCCAGGCCGGCACTCGCCAGCAGTCCGCCGACGACTGCGGTGGGCGTGCGACGGCGGTAAAGGCCGAGGGCGAGCACGGCCGCGCCGACCAGCGCCGCGGCGTAGGCCAGGTAGCTCGCGCCGAACGGAAGCGCGTCGGGGGCCATCGCCGATCCTCGATCCTGTCCCCTCCCCCCTCCTGAGGGGGAGGGCTAGGGTGGGGGGGCTTGCCAAGAACACTCGACTCGAACCCGCTTCGGCCCGCTCCCACTTTAGCCTGGCCCCCCCACCCTAGCCCTCCCCCTCAGGAGGGGGGAGGGGATCAGGCGGTCGGCCGACGCGAACTCGTCTCAGAAGTTCACCCGCTGCACGCGGTGGTTCTCGGTGTCGATCACGTGCAGCCGCCCCCGGCGGTCGATCACCAGCGCCCACGGCTCGGCCAGTTGGCCGGGCGCGGACCCCGGCGACCCCCAGGTGCCCAGCGGCTCCCCCGTCGCGGGGCGGAACTTCTGCACCCGCCGGTTGCCGCGCTCGACCACGTACAAGTTGCCGTCGGGGTGGAACGCCAAGTCATACGGATACGACAACTCGCCGGGGCCGGCACCGGGCGAGCCGAACGCGCGGACGAACTCGCCCTGTTTAGTGAACGCCTGGACGCGGTGGTTGCAGGCGTCGGCCACGTACAGCAATCCGTCGGGGCCGAGGGCGAGTGCCCGCACGCGGTTGAACTCCCCCTCGGCCTGGCCGTTCCTGCCGAAGCACATCAGGAACTTCCCGTCGGCGTCGAGCTTGGTGATCCGATCCGACTGGCCGAACTCCGAGACGAAGTAACTGCCGTCCTCGTCCTGCACGATGTCGGACACATAGCCCCACTCGCCGGGCGCCGCACCCGGCGTGCCGCCGAGGGTGTTGAGTAACTCGCCCCACGAGTTGTAGACGCGCACGCAGTGGTAGTGCGAGTCGGCCACGAGCCAGTTGCCGGCGCGGTCCACCCCCAGCCCGCTGGGCCGGCCGTTGCGAAAGTCCGGCGGCGTCCAGGTCGGGCCGACGTAGCGGCCGTCCTCGTCAAACACCTGAAGCCGGGCGGTGAAGTCCACCAGCAGGATTTGCCCGGCGGCGTTGATCGCAGCCGCGCGGGGCCGGTGGACCCCGCCGTCGATCGCCCCGTTGTGCTTGCCCCACACCAACTCCGGCCGACTCGACGCCCCCCGGTTCAGGCGCGCGGCCTGGCCCACCCCGAGGGCGACCAGCGCGAACACGACTAGTCCGACGCGGACGCTCACGGTGGACCCCGACGGGACGAGTGTGTGGGTGTGGGGATACTGTAACCGGGAGGGGGCCGGCTTTGCAAGCACCCGGCGGAAGATTCTGGGTGGGGGCGCGTCGGCCGCGCCTGCAAGAGACCTCACCCCCCGGCCCCCTCTCCTTTTGGGAGGGGGGGACCGCGTGTCGCTGCTTCGTCCTCTGGGCCGGCACCTAAGAAAAACCCGCCCAGTACGCTTCTCCCCCTCCCCTTTTGGGAGAGGGGGCCGGGGGGTGAGGTTGCCGCCGCGCCCTAGACTAGCCCC
>CAXTPM010000479.1:0-4603 GCA_964245865.1 uncultured Fimbriiglobus sp.
GACGGGGGGTGAGGTCTCTCCGCCGGCGGGGCCGATCCGCCCTCCCCCGCCTACAATAACCCCCATGCCGCACCCCGAGTTCCCCCCGCACTCTCGCCCGCGCCGCCTGCGCCGCCACCCCTGGCTGCGCTCGCTCGTGGCTGAGCACCGCCTCGCCGCGTCCGACCTCATCTGGCCGTGCTTCGTGCAGGAGGGCGACGGCCTCGAAACGCCGATCGATGCGCTCCCTGGCGTCAGTCGCCTGAGCATCGACCGGCTTGTGGCCCACGCCCTCGAAGCGCACGCGCTCGGCATCCCGCTGATCGCGGTGTTCCCCGTCACCCCGCCGGACTTGAAATCGCCCGAGGCCGAGGAGGCACTGAACCCCGACAACTTGGTGTGCCGCGCGGTGCGGGCGGTGAAAGCCGCCGCGCCGGGGCTGGGGGTGATGTGCGACGTGGCGCTCGACCCCTACACCAGCCACGGCCACGACGGTCTGGTCGAGAACGACTACGTGGTGAACGACGCCACGGTGGACGTGCTCTGCCGCCAGGCCGTGGCGCAGGCGCAGGCCGGGTGCGACGTGGTGGCACCCTCGGACATGATGGACGGCCGCGTCGGAGCGATCCGCCGCGCGCTCGACCGGGCGGGGTTCGAGGACGTGAGCATCCTCAGCTACGCCGCGAAGTACGCCAGCGCCTTCTACGGCCCGTTCCGCAGCGCGGTGGGGAGTGCCGCGAACCTGGGCGGCGCGGACAAGAAGACCTACCAGATGGACCCCGCTAACCGCGCCGAGGCACTGCGCGAGGTGGCCCTGGATATCGCCGAGGGGGCGGACATGGTGATGGTCAAGCCGGGGATGCCCTACCTGGACGTGGTGGCCAGGGTGCGCGACGCCTTCGACGTGCCGACGTTCGCCTACCAGGTCAGCGGCGAGTACGCCATGATCTGCGCGGCGTGCGAGCGCGGCTGGCTGGACCGGGCGCGGGTGGTGCCGGAGTCGCTGCTGGCGTTCAAGCGCGCCGGGGCGGACGGGATTCTGACGTACTTCGCGCTGGAAGTCGCGCGGTCGCTTGGTAAGTAAGGAGGAAGAGTTTTTGCCGCAGAGTCGCGGAGAGCGCGGAGGGAAGAGGAGAAAGACAGTAGAGGTTTTGTTTTCCGAACAGAACTCCCCTCTGCTGCTCCCTCCGATCTCCGCGCGCTCTGCGCCTCTGCGGCAAAAACTCTTCCTCTTCTCCCGGAGCCTGCCATGCCGCTCACGCGCCGCCAGTTCCTCGCCTCGTCCGCAGTCGCCGCCCTGCCCCTCGCCGCCACTAGCTCGGCCCGGCCCCGCGCCGAGGCCAAAGTGCTCGTGCTCGTCGCCGGCGCGCCCAGCCACGGCCCTGGGGACCACGAATTCAACGCCGGGGTGAAGCTGCTCGCCAAGTGCCTCAAGGGCGTGCCGGAGTTGACCGTGCGCACGGTGCTGAGCGGCTACCCGAAGGACGAGTCGGTGTTCGAGGGCGCCAGCGGCATCCTCTGCTACGCCGACGGCGGGGCCGGGCACCCGTTCGCGGCCGAGGGGCGGTTCGCCAAGCTCGAAAAGCTCGTGGAGGCCGGGTGCGGCTTCCTGTGCGCCCACTACGGCGTCGAGGTGCTGAAGGACAAGGGCGGTACGGAGATGAAGCGCCTCATCGGCGGCTACTACGAGAACGGCTACTCGGTCAACCCGATGTGGACGCCCGAGTTCCTGCCGCTGCCGAGTCACCCGATCACGAACGGCGTGAAGCCGTTCCAGGCCCGCGACGAGTGGTACTTCAACATGCGCTTCCGCGCCGACATGCAGGGCGTTACCCCGATCTTAAGCGCGAAGCCGAGTGACGCGGTGCGCAACGGGCCTTACGTGTACCCCAAAGGCCCGTACCCGCACATCCAGGAGGCGAAGGGCCGCGAGGAGCACGTGATGTGGTGCGTGGCCGACCCCGGCCGGGGCCGGGGCGCGGGGTTCACCGGCGGGCACTTCCACAAGAACTGGGCCGACGACAACTTCCGCAAGGTCGTGCTGAATGCGCTGCTGTGGATTTGTCAGGTGGACGTGCCCCCCGGCGGCGTCGAGAGCACGCTGGGCGAAGGCGACCTGACGGCGGGGCTGGACCCGAAGCCGCGGCGGTAGTGGCGCGTGGTTCGTGAAGGCGGCGAAGGCCCGGTGACGAACACCGCCGGGTCTGCGGCGCCGGGTCCGTGATATAGTGGGGGACAGCCCCCGGCGACGTTCGTCACCGGGCTTTCGCCCGCCCGCCCCGAGTGCCGCGCCGTGCCGCCCGACCTGCCGCAAGCCGCCGACCCGCTGGAACCCGCCCGCTGCGCCACACTTCTGGGTGCGCTGGCCTCACCCGAGCGATTGCGCATTGTGCGCCTCCTGGCCGGCGGGCGGCGCAACGTCACCGAGATCGTCGAGGCGCTCGGCATTCCGCCGCTGAACGTCTCGCACCACCTGACCGTGCTGCGCACCGCCGGCCTCCTGACGAACGCCAAGGAGGGGCGGTTCGTCTACTACTCGCTCGCGCCGGCGGTGGGGGGTGTGCGGCCCGACGGGGCGCTCGACCTGGGCTGCTGCAAGCTGGTGGTGCCGGGCCTGGCCGACGAGGGCGATACTGGGGAGAAGGCGGGGGGCTAGCGGTGCTGTACATTGACCTAGTGTACTCGGCGATTCTGCTGGTGGTGGCGAACCTGGCGGCGCGGTTCCGGCCCGGCGCGGTGCTTGAGGTGCTGACAGCGGCGGCGGTCGGCTCGGCGGTGCTGCCGTGCCTCTGCATGGCGTTCCTGCCGCCGGCGATCCTGCACACGACGCTGACGGCCATCGCGGCCGCGTGGTGGCGCTACACGGGCCGGGGGCCGGGGCGGTTCCTGGGGCTGTCGCTGGCGGCGATGGCCGTGACTTATGCGGTCGTCGCGGTGCCGGCAGCGCAGCGCGAGTTGGAACTCCGGCGGCTGCAGCACCACTACCCGTTCGAGTCGATGGAAGACCGCGTGCCGCCGCTGCCGAGCCGTCCCGACGCCGCGCCGGCCTTCGACGCCGAGCCGCTGGAGGCGCTCGAACACGCCATCCACGATAGGAACGGCTACGCCGCGCCAGAGCACCTGCGGCGACTGCACGAGGAGCGCGTCCGGCAGTTCGTCAACAGCCCAGGCTTCGGCGTGATCCGCATGATGGGTTGGTTGCCGAGCGAGCACGCAATCCGAGAAAGCTACCGTTCCGGCCCCGCCCCGCCGCAGCCCGGCGGGCCGCTCTCGCCGCCGCTGCCGCCGCTCGACATTTTGGCGCTGCCGGAGTTGCACCAGTCCGCCGCACTCGAGTTCGTGCACCCGCAGGGCTTCGGCTATGTGAAAGACCGCGCCCACGTCGCCGGGTTCCAGTCGCACCGCTTCGGAGAAGTCCCCGCGTCGATCGCGCCGGTGGCCGTGGCCCGCGTGGAACTCGTGAGCCTGCTGCTGCACGACGCCCCGGCGGTGTACGCCTCGGATCGGCTGCCGGCGATGAACGAGCTAGTCGGCGTGCCAACGCGTCCGCTGGACGACTTCGAGGCCGGCGCGCTGGCGAAACTGCGCCGCGGCGAGGAGCTAGTCGTAGATGGCGCGCGAATGCTGGGGGCACTGCGGAACGCGAAGCAGTGCATCGCGTGCCACGGCGGCGAGCGCGGGGAACTGCTGGGGGCGCTGAGCTACGGACTGCGGGGGCGGTGAGGGGCGAGGCGAAGCCCAGTGACGAACGCCGCCGGGTCTACTCCGCCAGTCCCGGCGCCACCGCAACGCCGGCGTGAATCTTGGCGTGGCAGTTGTGGCAGACGCAAACGCACTTCGCCAACTCCGCCTCGACCTGCCTCGCGGAATACTTCTTGCCGGTGGACGCGTCGCCGACGGGGAAGTCCTTGTCGGCCGGGTCGCGGTGGTGCGCCGAGAGGCAGCACGGCGTCCGCTCCCCGCAGGCGGCGCACCCGCCTGCCTTGAACGCGGCGACCAGTCCGGCAATTTTCACTCGGGTGGCTTGTTGAGTCGCCCGGACGTAGGCGTAATGCCTCGCCTTGAACTCGGGGTCTTCCAGCAGGCGGCGCCGGTAGTAAGCGGCGTGGGCCTCGCGGCGGGCAGCGGGGTCTTTGCGCGGCACGACACACCCCGCGGAGTGGCAACGGATCGTCGCGGCGACGGAAGTTTAGCGGATGTGGAGAAACGAAAAAACCCCGGATCGCTCCGGGGTTTTTCCAAGTTGCCGCGGCAAGATTCGAACTTGCGACCTCCAGGTTATGAGCCTGGCGAGCTGACCAACTGCTCCACACGGCGGTCTGTTACTTCTACTATAGCGGCCCGCGCCGGCTTGGGAAGGGGCGCTGGCGAAAAATCTTCGCCCTGGCCACCGCACCCGTGCGGCCGTACACTGCCCGCTCGCCGCCAGCCCGCCCCACGCCGAGCCATTGGGGAACGCCGGTGACGCTTCCCTGGATCGTCGTCGCCGCGCGGGGGGCGCTCGTCTGCCTGCCGCCGCTCGCGGCGTACCTGAGTCTCGTGGCGGCGCGCTACCGCCAGAACCGCCCGACGGTCGTCGGAGGCGCGGCCGAGTTCCTGACACTCCTGAGCGGGCTGGCCGGGT
>CAXTPM010000480.1:0-4585 GCA_964245865.1 uncultured Fimbriiglobus sp.
CCCCTGGCGGTCGTCGGAGGCGGGTCGAGCGACCGGGCGGTGGAACTCGCGCAGTTGCTCGACCGGCGAACCGACTGGCGCGGCGCGCGGCCGCTGCTCCTGCTCACCACCGCCACGGCGGACACCTTCCAGCCCGACGGGGCCGACGGGGCCGACTCGGGCGGCGGCGTGCAGCCCAAGGGCGTGGTCGATGTCTACGACGACCGCACCTTCCGCTTCTGCTTCACCAACGGGCGCATGGCCGAGGCCGTCACCGAGTACGCGCGCCTGGTTTTCGACGACAAGTCGACCGGCGCCCCCCCCCCGGCGGTGGCCAGCGTGGTGTGGGAGGACGACCCGTTCTCGACCGACCTGCACGAGCGATTCGGCGACGCGGTGCGCCGCGGCCGGGGCCGGCTCGACTCGCAGACCTGGGGCGTCAAGACCAGCATCGGCGGGCAGACCCGCCCCAACTTCTCCGAGGCGAGGGTCGCCGAGGACATCGTCGGGCACCTGCGCGGCCTGCCGCGGAACCAGCGCATTATCCTCGTGCTGCCCACGGTGACGAACCCCGCCCGGCGGCTGTTGCGCGCGGTGCTCACCGCCGAGCCGGCGCTGCGGGACCGGCTGGTGGCCGTCACGGGCGACGGCATCCCCGCGAACGCCGTGACGCGCGACGCCGACTTCGCCTGGCCGGTCGATGCCCTGGCGGTGCCGCTGGTCTTGTTCTGCCACAACGACCCCGCCGCCTGGGACGCGCCCGGCGGCAGGCTCGCGGGGAGCAACTACGAACTCAAGCCGCCCAACGCCACCGAGGAGGTGCGCCACTTCGCCGACGCCGCCCGGCACGTCTTCGGCTGCTGCTTCGGGGGGGGCGCGCTGCTCGCCGACCCCGCCGAACTGGCCCGGCGGCTGCACGCGCTCTCGCCCCGCCTCTTCGACGACAACGGCGAGCGCCTGGCGGGCACCGGCGAGTTCGTCTGCGTGCTGCGCCCCGGCCCGCCGCCGCAACTCGAAGTCGTGCGCAAGCGCGGCGACGCCTGGGAGCGCGTGCGCGTCGTGCCGATCGACCGCCCCGCGCCTGCTACGGCCGACGGCGGGGGCGGGCCGTGACCCCCCGAGTGCGACCGGCGTGGCGCTACGCCCAGAGCCTGGCGCCCGTCGCGCTGGTGTGGCTGGTGCTGGTGGGGTGGCTGGCCAGCCTGCTCTACGGCCGCGCGCACTGGAGCGACCAGGCCGACGAGGCGATCGTCCGCGAGTGGCTGGACGAGGCCCGGTCGTTCCGCAAGACGCTGCCCGAGTTGGTGCGCGAGTACGCCCAGATTCTCGCCGAGGAAGCGCCCGGCGACCCCGAGCGGCCCCGCCGGGGCGAGAAGCGCGACGAGATCGCCGAGCAGATGCGGGCGCTCGCGGAGCCGACGCGGGCCTACCTGAACTTGCTCCCCGGTTTCCCCGTGGTCTACCGGCTGGAGGTGCGCCTGGAGGGCGACGAGCCGGTGAGTTGGGTGTCGCCCCTGCCCCGCCCGCGCCAGGCGGTGCAGTCGCCGCTGCGCACGCTCGACTACCGGCCGTTCCCGCGGGACGGGGGCGGCGCGGCCGGGGCGCGGATCGTCTGCGAGTACCAGTTGCACGCCTTCAACAAGCTCCAGTCGCAGGAACTCGAGCGCCGGCGCGTCTCGGTGGTGGTCGGCGCGGTGCTCGCCGCCGCGGCGCTCCTCACGGGGGTGTTCGTGACGCGCTTCGGCCGGCGCGAGCGCTCGCGCGAACTCGACCGCCTCGCCGCACTGGCCGAGGCCGAGCACGCCGAGCGCGAGCTGCTTGAAACGCGCCTGAAGCGGAACGACGCCGAGCGCCAGAAGGAAGAACTCGACCGCAAACTCCTCGAACAGCAGCTCGACGCGGCGAAGTTGGAGCGCCGCGCCGCGGAGGCCGAGATGGCCGCGGTCGAGCTGCGCAGCCAGCTCTACGCCGGCATCGGCATCATGGCCGGCAGCTACGCGCACAACATCAAGAACCTGCTGGTGCGGCCCCAGGACTTACTCGAGCGCTGCATCGAGTCCCCTGGGTTGCCGGGACGCGAGGGGCAGATGCTCGTCGAGGTGAAGTCCACTCTGGGCACCGTCACCGAGCGCCTGCAGCAGATATTGAAGACCGTGCGGCGCGACCCCACGCAGGCCGAGTTGGCGCCCCTAAACCTCTCGGAGCTAGTCCGCGAGACCGCCGCGACCTGGGGCGAACTGGCGCGCGAGAAGTGGAAGCTCGACTTGAAGTGCGAACTGCCCGCCGGCCCCGACGTTTGGATATCCGGCGACTACTCGCACTTGCAACAAGCGATCGAGAACTTGGTGTTCAACGCCAGGGACGCGACGTTCGAGATGCGCGGCAAGCTGCGCGACGAGGCCCGCGCCGCCCCCCCCGGCGAGCGCAAGGCCAAACTCCTCGACGCCGCCAAGTGGCGCGGCCGCGTCGGCCTGACGCTGAGCGGCGCCGGCGACACCGCGACCCTGAGCGTGCGCGACAACGGGGTGGGGATGACCAACGAGGTGCGCGAGAACTGCCTGAAAACCCACTTCACCACCAAGCGCGACAACGCCTTGTACGAGGGCTACAGCGCGGGCATGGGCCTCGGCCTGTCGTTCGTCGCGGTGGTGCTCGAACACCACGGGGCGACTCTTGTGATCGAGAGCGAGCCGGGCGAGGGGGCCGAGTTCTGCGTGGAGTTCCCGAGGCTGCGGGGGCCGGCTTCCTGAGCGGGGGGCGTTAGCCCCCCGAGCCAGGCCACCACCTGGCGCTCCCTCCAAGTGCTGGCCTGGCTCGGGGGGCTGACGCCCCCCGCTCAGGAAATCTCGGACACTCGCTCGTACCGCGCCCGCAACCCCGGCTCGCGCGCCCAGAAGTCCGGCGCGATCTCGGCGACCGCCCGGCGGAGGTCGCCGGGGAAGTACTCGGCGAAGAGCAGCGGGTCGGCCTCAAGCAAGTCGAGCGCGGCCGGCACCAGCCACTCCAGTCTGAACCCCTGGGCGATCACGAACCGCACATCCGCCGGCCGGAACTCCGCCACCGGAACCCGCCACAGGTGGGCGAGTCGCTTCCCAATGGGCGACTCGCCGAACCGCGCTTCGCCCGGTGCCGAGCCGGTCAAACGCTCCAGCGACCCGGCCGGCGCGCGAGGCGCCTCACCGGGGTAGTTCTTGCGCGGGCGCCTCACTCGGCCACCGCCTCCGGCAACTGCCAGTTGATCGGCGCGTACCCCAACGCCTCCAGGTGCGCATTGATGCGAGAGAACGGCCGGCTACCGAAAAACCCGTTCGACGCGGACATCGGCGAGGGGTGGACTTCCTTCAGCACAACGTGCTTACCCGCGTCGATGAGCGGCGCCTTCGACTTCGCGTCGTTGCCCCACAGGAGGAACACCACCGGCTGGCGGGCGTTAATCACTTTCAGGATCGCGTCGGTGAACGGCTCCCAGCCCTTGCCGCGGTGCGACTTGATGGCGTTGGCCCGCACGGTGAGGATCGTGTTGAGCATCAGCACGCCCTGCTCGGCCCAACTCTTGAGGTAGCCGTGGCGGGCGGGCTTGACGCCCAGGTCGTCGGCGAGTTCCTTGTAGATGTTGCGCAGACTTGCGGGGATGACTACGCCCGGCCGCACCGAGAACGCCAGCCCGTGCCCCTGCCCTGGGGTCGGGTAGGGGTCTTGGCCCAGGATCACCACGCGCACCGCGTCGGGCGATGTCAGTTTGAGCGCCGTGTACTCGTCGCCGGCCGGGGGGTACACGTCGAACTCCGCGCGCTCGGCGGCGAGGAACTGCTGCAACTTGCGGAAGTATGGCGCGGTGAACTCCGGCGCTAAGAGCTGACCCCAGTCGCCCGGCATCCCCGGCGGCAGCGCGGGCGCCGGCGGCGGGCCGGCGGCCATGATCTCGAGGTCCGAGGTCGCCTCGAATAGCGAGCCTTCGGGTTCCAAGCTCGGCTTGCGGCTCCGTCCGGGCATCGGCTCGACTCCTGCGGGGCGGCGTGAACCCGATCCGGGCGGCGCGCCTCGGTGGGTGAGCGGCGCCCAGGGCTTGCCCTCGGGCGCCGTGCGGTTATACTACACCGCGTCGGGTCTCCGTAGCTCAATTGGATAGAGCGTTGCCCTCCGGAGGCAAAGGTTATAGGTTCGACTCCTATCGGGGACAGTCAGAACGTCAGACAGTAAGTGACCCGGACTGCCAGAAGGCGACAATACGCTAGGATTCCTAGCAGATTGCTCGCCTTCTGTCATTACCTGGCAGTCGGTGGCGGGGGGTGTCTGCACCCCATTTTGCACCGCCACTGCACCGGAATCTGCACCGCCTCCCGAGGGGGTAGCTAACGCCGTGGGAACCGCAGAAAGTGCCTTGGCGATGTCCGAATCGTTCGTCTGCAAGTAGTGGCCGATGGCCACTTTGGGCGTGTTCCCGAGCCACGCGCACACAACATGGATGGGGTGCGCTGCAGCCAAGTCGGTCTCGCAACTGGCCCGCATATTGTGCATCGGCTTCGGCCACACCTTGAACCCGGCGCGGGCGATCATCTTCGAGAACGGCGTGCCGAGGTTCGCCGCGTTCCAGCCGTTCGGGCTA
>CAXTPM010000481.1:0-4580 GCA_964245865.1 uncultured Fimbriiglobus sp.
CGGCTCTCGTCGTCGCTCTTGAACGGCCTGCGGCCCCAGAGGTGGCACGCGCTGTTGATGCTCCAGGTGACGTGGTGGACCAGGAAGACGCGCACCAGCCCGCCCCAAATGAACCCGGTCAGCGCCCCCGCCCAGCCGCCGGTCAGCGCCCAGCCGATTAGCGCCGGAATGGCCATCCCGGCAAACACCCAGAACTCGAACAGCTTGTTCGCCAACCGCAGCGACGGGCTACGGTTCAAGTCCTTCACGTAGCGGCCCAGGTTCTCCGGGTCGGCCTTGAACGCCCAGCCGATGTGCGAGTGCCACAGCCCCGCGAGGAACCCCAGCGGCCCGCCCTCGGCGTGGTGCGGCGAGTGGACATCGTCGGCGGTGTCGGAGTGCTGGTGGTGCCGGCGGTGCAGCGCCACCCACTTGAACACGCCTCCCTGCACGGCCATCATCCCCATCGCCGCGAGCGCGAACTTCACCGGCGCGGCCGTCTCGTAGCTGCGGTGGGTGAACAGCCGGTGGAACCCGACCGTCACCCCGGTGAGCGTGGCAAAGTACATCCCCACCAACAGAGCCAGATCGACCCAGTTGAACCCCCAGCCCCAGGTGAGCGCCCCGGCGGCGACGACCCCGGCGAGCGGGATGACGATGCCCAGCGCGGTGCCGATCCGCCCGGCGAGCGACAGCCGGCGCTCGGGTGAATGGGGCGGGTGGTCGGTCGCCACGGGGGCGGGAGTCGCGGCGGCTGGCGGTTCGGGCTGGCTTAGGTCGAGGGGGCTATAGACGGTCGTCCGCACGACTTGGTTGACGCTCAAACTCACGGGGTGTTGCTCCGGTCGCAGATAATCGGCACGGGGGCCGGCAGAGAAAGCGTTCCCGGCCCGGCAGGGGCGGGCGCGCCCGCACGCGACTCTAGTCTAGCAACTCGCCCGCCGCCGAAGCAACCGCAGCCGGCGGCTTGCATTCAACGCGCCCGCTCACGAAGTCCTGGGCAGCCGCCCGGCCAGCCCCGCACAACCCCCCACCGAAGCGGCCGTGACCGACCGCGTACTCGACCGCCGGCTGCTCGCCGGCCTCGGCCTCTGCGCGGCTGTCCTGGCGGTCGCCGCCCTCGCGGGCCTGGGGCGCGCCGCCGCGCTTCCGGGCGTTCATGGGTAACGGCCCGGCGGTCGCGTTCATGAAGGACGAAACCGGCCGCTACGTCTACGCCAACGAGTTGCTCGCCCGCCGCTTCGGCGTCCCCGTCGCCGAGTGGGCCGGACGCAGCGACTACGACATCTTCCCCGACCGCGCCGAGAAGCTGCGCGAGCAGGACCGCGAGGTCTTGGCGCGCGGAGCGGGGGCGCGCATCGTCGAGAGCGGCGCCGCCGGCGGGGCGGGCGACTCCGGCGGCACCCACTGGCAGACCTACAAGTTCCCCGTCGTGGGGCCGGGCGGCGCCCGCTACGTCGCCGTCATCGGCCCCGATGTCACCGAGCAGCACCTCGCCCAGGCGCGCCTGTCCGCGTACCAGTCCGGCCTCGAGCGCACCAACGCCGAACTCCGCTGACTCGCCGCGACCGACGGGCTCACGGGGGCGGGCAACCGCGCGGCGTTCGACGGGCGCCTGGCGCGCGAGCACGAGCGCGCCGTCCGCGCCGGCGCCCCGCTCTCGGTGCTCATGCTGGACGTGGACCACTTCAAGCGGTTCAACGACGAGCTGGGGCGCCCGGCCGGGGACGAGGCGCTCAGGGGGGTGGCCCGGATCCTGGGGGCGTGCGCGCGCGGGGCCGACCTGGTGGCCCGCTACGGCGGCGAGGAGTTCGCGCTGGTCCTGCCCGGCGCCGACGCCGCCGGGGCGCTGGCCGCGGCCGAGCGCTGCCGGCGCGCGGTGGAGTCGGCCCCGTGGGCCGGGCGGGCCGTGACGGTCAGCGCCGGCGCGGCGACCCTCGCCCCCGGCGAGCCCCCGGCCGGCCTCGTGGCCCGCGCCGACGCGGCGCTCTGCCGCGCCAAGCAGGCCGGCCGCAACCGGGCCTGCGGCGCGTAAGACGCGCGGCGCGGCGGGGTAGACCTCGTGCCGCCCGCCACCCCCGCCGAGGCCCTCCGTGACCGCTAAACTCGCCTCCCTCGCCCTCGCCCTCGCCGCCGCCGCCGGACTAGTCTGTCTGGTGCGCCCCGGCTCCGCCTTGCCGCCCGCGGGGGCGACCGCCCCGGAGTTCGCCGGCGTCTCGGAGTGGATCAACGCTAAGCCGCTCAAACTCGCCGACCAGAGGGGCAAGGTCGTCGCGCTCCACTTCTGGACCAACGGCTGCGTCAACTGCGTCCACAACTACCCGCACTACCGCGCGTGGCAGGACAAGTACAAGGCCGAGAAGAACCTGCTCGTCGTCGGCGTCCACACGCCGGAGTTCGACTCCGAAAAAGATGTCGCCCGCATCAAGGAGCGCATGACCGCCGCGAAACTGAGCTTCGCCGTGGCGGTGGACAACGACTCGGCCACGTGGAAGGCGTGGGGCAACCGCTACTGGCCGTGCCTCTACCTGGTGGACAAGGCGGGCAAGGTGCGCTTCACCCACGAGGGCGAACTCGGGGCGGACGGCTTCCGCGCCGCCACCAAGGAGATCGACGCCCTACTGGCCGAGCCGGCGCCGGCTCGGGCACGGGCTGCACGAGGAGCGTGTAGCCGCCCTGCGAGACGATGCTGTACTGGGCGCCGTTCGAGAGGGTGACGGCCACGGCGCCGGCACCGGGGGTGGTGCCGATCAGGGCGGTCAACTCGGCAACGTGGTCCCCGCCGCCGGCCGGGTTGAGCCAGCGCAGCGCCGCCCCCGGTTCGGCGCCGTCGAGGGCGAACGTCAGCTTGCCGCCGTTGGCAAAGCTCAGGGCGCCGGCCGACGAGTCGGTGATCGTCAGCCCCGCCGGCGCCCCGGCGGCGACGCGCACCGTCAGCGCCGAAGCACTCAGCGACAGTGTGCCGGCGGTGATCGCGTTGCCGTTGGGGGCGAGCGCCGAGTTGCCGGCGACGATGACGGCGCCGGTGACGGCGAGGGGCGCGCCGAGGGCCAGCGTGCTGCCGGTGTCGAGCGACGCGGCGCCGGGGACGTTGGATTCGGCGGCGGTGGTCGCGGTCGCGCGGTTGGTCAGCACCAGCGCCGGGGCGCGGTCGGCGGCGGCGAAGGCGAAGGCGATGGGGGCGGGAACCCCCTGCCCGGAGCCGCCGTTCACCCGCAGCCCGCTGCCCAGCGCGAGGCGCCCGCCGGCCCCCCGCGTGACTTGGGCCGTGCGGCCGAGGTCGTCGCCGAGTTGGAGGTAGTCGGCGGCGAGTGCGAAGTCGGCGAGGTTCAGCGTGCCGGCCGCGCTCGGGCCGACGCCGACGTAGACCGTCCCGGCGCTGCGGTTCGCGTCGAGGGCGACGGCCACCCCGGCGGCGGTGCCGACGAAGACGTTGCCCCCCGACGCGGGGACGCCGTTGTCCCAGGTCGCGGCCGCGCCCCAACTGCCCGAGGCGACGGCCGAAGTCGTCTGGGCGCGGGCGGCGCCGCACGGGATCAGGGCGGCGCCCAGCAGGAGCGCCGCCAGGCGCGCGGTGGGTGGCAGTGGCATGGGGTCACGTCGGGGTTCGGCGGTGCGGCGTCGGGGTGTGCCGTCAGCCTAGCAACCCGCCGCGCCGTCGGGAAGGGACGACGGCGGTTCAGGCGTTGGGGGATTCGGCGCGGCGCCGGATTCGCCGCCGCGCGGCCCACCCGGCCAGCCCCGCCGCCGACGCGAGCAGCACGGTGGCCGGCTCGGGCACCGGCTGGAACAGCACGGTGTAGCCGCCCTGCGAGAAGACGTTCGCCATCGCCCCGTTGGTCAGGTCGATGGTGACGGCCCCGCTGGCGATGAGGCCGTTGAGGTCCGCGACGTGGTCCCCGCCCTGGGGGTTGGCCCAGCGGAACGCCACGCCCTGCTGCTTGCCGTCGAGGGTGAACGCGAGGTGGCTACCGGGGTCGATGCCGAGGGCGCCCGCGTCGGCGCCGGTGAGGGTCAACTGCGCGGCCGACCCAGCCGCGAACCGCACGCCGAGGGTCGAGAGGCCCGACAGCCCGACCCGGCCGAGCAAGCTTTCGCCCGCCCCGAGGTCCACGCGCGACCCGCTCGACTGCAGGTAGTAACTCGTGGTGGCGAGCGTGCCTAGGTTCGCCAGCACCGGGAGCGTGGTGCCGAGGTTGCGCACCTCGACCGCGCCGGCCGAGACGGCCCGGCCCTGGGCGTCGAGGGTCGCGCCGGAGACGGTCAGGACGCCGGCGATCGACACCGGGGCGCCGAGGGTCATACGGCTGCCGGCGTCATGCACGGTGAGCGACTGCGTCACGTTTCCGGCCCCGGCGGTGGTGGCCGACGAGCCGCCGCCGACGTAGAGCGACCTCACCGACGCCCCAGCGCCGAGCGACCCCGCCGCGCCGCCGGTAAGGTCGAAGGCCACGACCGAATCGGAGCTGGTGAGCGCGAACGGCTGGCCGTTGACCTGCAGCGAGGGCGCCGCGAGGGAGGCGCGGTTGACCAGCGCCGGCGCGGCGGCCGTGCCGTCGAGGTAGACCGAGTTCACGACCGAAACCGCCTGCCCCCGCGCG
>CAXTPM010000482.1:0-4579 GCA_964245865.1 uncultured Fimbriiglobus sp.
GAACCGCTGCACGGCATTCCGCGAGGTGCGGACGCCCTCGGCCTTGAGCAGGTAGTCGGCCAGCTCCGCGTGCGTCCAGTTCGCCCGGTCCAGCCCCTGGCCGGCCGGTCCCGCGATGACCCACGCCCGGACCTCGCCGGCCAGCGACTCGGGAATCTTGCCGGGTGTGCCCTTAGCCTTCCGCGGTCGCAGCCCGTCGAGCCCGCCGTCGCAGTAGGCGTTCGCCCACCGGGTGACGGTCTTGCGGTGGACGCCCAGGTCGGCGGCGATGCCCTGGCGGGGCCGGCCCCGGTGCGCCATCAGCACGATCTGGAGGCGGACCCGGAGCGCGGGGTCGTCGGCCGAGCGGAACAGGGCATCGAGCCGCTCGGCCTCGGCCGCGGGCAACTGGACGCGGATCATGGTGGGGGTCCGGCGGCGGAGGGGTTACCTGGCATTGGACAATGGGACACCTTCGGCGGGTTCATGTACTGAGGCGGCGGCAGGCAGGTGACGGCTACCGAACGGCCCATATCTCTCGGCGATGCGTGACCCCTTCTCGGCGTGGCGAGTTCAGGTGGTGTATGCGGCCCATAAATCCCAAACCGATAATTCCGACGCCGACCATTCCCGCAACTCTCGATTATTGTGGGACTTGCGCCATTCCATCGTTCCTATGATTTTCACCAACCAGGCCCGTTTTCCACCCCTTCGGGACCATTCTTTGCGCCCGACATCGTCGCAATCGGGTCTCCCGCCCAAGTGTCAGACTGTCCTGGGCGTCACGCTGGCGGGGCGCGGCGGTGGCGGAAGCCGATTGTACCTTTCGTGCCGCAGCGTTACATCGCTTTGATTCTGACTTGACTGCGCCTCCAGGGGGCAGGATATTCCGCGCGGGAACAATTCTCAGGGTGCGGATTCGCCGGAAATCCCGCAAACTCTAGCGTTTTCGGCTTCGCACGGGTCGCACGCACGGCGCAGAATGTCGCGGTCTGGCGTGTTTAGCGTGACACTTGGCGTGACGCCCCCCGCCCCCCCCGCTAGGGTTGCCGTGACGGCATCTCGCGGAACAACTCCTCGGCCTTATCCGGGTCGGGTCCGAGGTTGACCGCCCTTCCCCCGGTAGAAAGCCCTCTTCCGACTAACTGAGTGAATTGGTTCCGGCGAACTCGCCCGCCAGCGGGACGACTGCCGCGTTGTACGCCAGCACCGCCTCCCTCCCGTCGGAGTAGTACTCCGACGAAGTGCGTCTCCATCCGGAAGTTGAACGCGACCGGCCACTTCCCCCGCCGCGCCACCCACGACACCCCTTGTGGAGCGGGAGCTGCCGCCCCGCAGTCCGGTGTCGTGGGTGTTCCCAGCGTCGGCGCGAGGGGCGGAGGCTGGCCCAGGCGTTGCTCAGCCGTCCCCGGCGAGTACCTCCAACTTGCCTGGGGCGACCCGGCCCCCACGAAACCTGCCCGGCGGGTGAAAGAAACAGTGAATTTCCAGTCGTAAGTCTCCGGCAGACAACTGGTTGGAACGTAGTATAAAGAACATATCAAAACCCTTTTCTTGGAGTTACTTGCCCGGCAATTAACTGTATACTGATTGAGTCAGCCGCACAGAGTACTCCTGGAGATGTCACGGTGACTTTGTGAAGGCTGAGGGTCGGTAAACTCCAAGGAGGATATGCGATGTTGATGTTAAGTCGTGTCTGCGTGTGCCTGGGCGTCAGCCTGCTGATGTTGACTGGGCCGAGTCGGTCGATGGCGGGGGTCAACTACATTTGCCTCGGCTACAAGGACTGCGCCGCGAACAATTGCCCGAGCTGCTACTGCACCTTCTCCAGCGGCCGGACGTTCAAGGTCTGCACCGAGTACTATCGGTACACGCCCTGCCGGAACCAGTCGGCGAGCACCGGCACGACGTGCTACGGCACTGACCTCACCGGCTCCACGTGTACGGTCTTCTACTACGACTGCACGTGATACGTTCTGCCGAACGCCCCGGAGGGTCTGGCAGACCCTCCGGGGCATGGAGGCCCGGACAAAACCGCCTGAGCAGGGAGCCTCTCGGGGCTACCGGTGGGGGTTCCGTCCGGGCCTCCAAGCCCCGCCTTCCGCTTGCTGTCTGGCGCCGGCCCGCTCCCAAACTCTAACATATCGAGATGTCATGTCTCCGCTCTTGAACAGTTTGTTGCTGTGCGTTCTGGTTCAGGGCGCCGACACCGACGACAAGTCGAAGAGCATCGTCGAGATGCACAGCGCGTCGGTCGCCGCCATCCGCTCGATGCAGTGCGACTTCGTCTTCAAGGACTCGGTTGCCGGCCAAACCAAGGGCAACTACAAGAGGAGCGGCAGCGACTACATACTGAAACTGAACTACGGCGATGGGCGGGTCCTGACCGCCCTGTCGTCCGGTGGTCAATCCAAGGTGCTCTCCAGCTACCCGCTAAACGGCGGGCGGAAGCCCGAGGGGAGCATTATCGTCGATGATGGTAGCAACCGTCACGACTGCGATCCTTATGCCTACAACTTGATGATGTTGTACGGTCAGGACAAGTACCGGGCACTACTGTCCGAGATCACAAGCAGACCCTGCAAACTCCGCTACGTCGGGACGGTTGAACGCTCAGGCCGGAAGCTGGAGCGGGTGAGTCTCAGCCACGCGCGGGCCGACCAACTGCTCGACTTCGACCCGTCCGTCAACTACCTCGTCCGGGTCGTGACCGCCCGGTCGAAGCTGGCCGGCGGCGAGAACAGGCCGGCCTTGGAGCAGGAGGTCACGGATTTCGCCGAGGTCTCGCCTGGCGTGTTCGTCCCGACCCAGTCGCGGTGTACCGACCCCGCGACGGGTGCCGAGACTTGGAGTACGAAGTTCGCCAATATGCGGGTCAACCAGCCGGTCCCGCCCGAGGCGATGACGCTCAAGTTCCCAGCGAAGATACACGTGCTCGACAAGGTTCGGGGCGGCGTGTACGAGACCGACGCCGCTGGCGAGCCGACGCTGCGGGCGAAGTCCCCCTCCGGCGAACCCTTCACGCTGGAGCAGGGCGCGTCCCCGCCCGTGTCCACCGACGACCCGGCGGCCGCGTCGCGGGAGGAGGCCCGCCCCTGGTCCCGCTGGCTGATGCCGGCCTCTGTTGTTCTACTGGGCCTCGGAGCCGGCTTATGGCTGCTCCAGTTGTACCGCCGCAGGAACGCCTGAAGTCTGACACACAAGGAGATGGTCGATGTTGCGACGAATGGCCGTGATTCTCGCCGCCGTTTGTGGGGCGGCCTCCCTTACGGTTGGCTTGCTCACGACTTCCGGCCCGCGCACGGGCGGGCAAGCACTCGCCAACCCGGTGCTCGGTGCGCCCGCAACGGTTGACCTCGGCGTGCAGGAAAACGGGTCGGTCGCGGAGGCGCGGTTCGCCCTGACGAACGCCGGCGGGGGCGTGTTGAGCCTGAGCGCGTTCCGCACAGACTGCGCCTGCAACGCCCTCGAACTGGAGGAGGGCGGGCGATTTGTCCCGCTCGATAGGCTCAGCCTCGCCGGCGGCCAGTCCGCGTCGGTCCGCCTCCGCAAGACCGTTCGCGGGGCGGCGGGGCAGCCGATGGACTCGGTCGTCCGCTTCCAAACGACCGACCCGGATCGCCCGGAGGCGGCCGTTGCCATCGTGGTGGCGAGGGTGCTGGCCGGGGTGACGGCCTCGCCCCCCAATTGGGTGATCGGGTCTGTGAATCAGGGGTCGGTGTCGCGGCGGGAGTTTGACCTGTTCGACTCGGCCGACCCGCCTCGGGCGGTGGAACGGGTCGAGAGCAGCGATCCCAACCGCGTGCGGGTGGAGTTCCTGCCCGCCGACCCCGCCGCCCCGCCACAGGCTGGCCGCCTGCCGACCGGGCGGTTGGTGGTTACAATCGATACGACTCGCCCTGGCCCCGTGGACGGGAGTATTCGCCTGCACGTTCGGGGCGGGAAGGCCACCCCCGATGCGATCGGGGTGACCGGCCGAGTTGTCGCCCCAGTGGAGTGCTCGCCCGCCGCGCTCAGTCTGCCCCGCAGGGCGTCGTCCGGAACGGTGTACGCGGCCAACTGCCTCGTGCGAGCGACAGCCGCTCGGCGGCTCGAACTGCGTCCGACCGAGGTTCCGGAGGGCGTCCGGGTGGAAGTCAGTCCGGCCCCGGCCGGCGGCGGCCCGATCCGAATGGTCCAAGTGAGCATCGACCCGCAAGCGCCCCCAGGCCGGCGAACAGTCCGTCTGGCCTGCGAGACCGACGGGTGGGCCGGCAGCGTCGAGGTTGCCGTTGATGTGGTCGCCCTACCGGAGGCACCGTGATGACTCGCCGCAACCGTACGGGCGTGACCCTGATCGAGACACTCGTGGTGCTCGGCATACTCGGCGTCCTCGTCGCGCTGCTGCTGCCCGCCGTGCAGAACGTGCGGGGTGCGGCGACCCGCGCCCGCTGCCAGAACGACCTCCGGCAGGTGGCACTAGCCCTGCACCACTACCACGACAAGCGCGGCCAACTGCCGCCGAATACGCCCGGCGGGCTGATCGTCCCAGGCAAGACTCGCGTCCTGTCGTGGCGGGCTTACATTCTGCCGGAGATGGACCAAGAGCCGCTCTGGCGAC
>CAXTPM010000483.1:0-2658 GCA_964245865.1 uncultured Fimbriiglobus sp.
CCTGTCCCCTCCCCCTCACGGGGGGAGGGGACAGGAAAGGGCCAGCCCTCGCGGTCGCGGCGCTGTGTGTGTGGTTTACTCTCGCCCTCGGCTGCCAGTCGCTGGCGCGCCCCGCCGAGCCGGCGCCGCCGATCCCCATCGACCCCGTGTCGGTGAAGCCCCCCGCAATCGCCGAGGCTCCGGCCCCACAGCCAGCCCCGGCGCCGATGAGTGCCGAGGTGGTGGCCCGCGCCTTCCCCGTGGCCGCGCCGCAGCCGGCCAAAGTGCCCGCCGTGGTGCCGGCGTCGGCGGGCGAACCCGCTCTCGCCCTGGCTACGCCCCCCGCGAATTCCCCCGGCGTCGGCGCGGTGCGCGTGGCCGGCGGCGGGACGGTCGCCTTCGACGACCTCGTGCGGATGAGCGGCGTCGGCGACCCGCTCCCCGGCATCGGCGGCGGCTGCGCGACCTGCGGCGATGGTGGGGGCATCGCGGGCGGGGGCCAGACCTGCGACGGACGCTGCGAGCCGTACCCGGCCACGACTGCGGCGGGGCGCGTGTTCGGCAGCTTCTACGAGGCGCTCTGCTGCCCCGACCCTTGCTACAAGCCGAAGTGGGAGCCGCTCGCCGACGCCGCGTTCGTCACCGCCGCGGCGCGGCCCGTCACGCAGACCCGCCTGCAGTGGAACTTCACGAACGGGCTGAACTACCCCGACCGGGGCGAATACTTCTGGGCGCGTTCCGACGGCCAAGGCCGCGGCGTCGCCCCGCAGTTCGGCGCCCGCTCCGTCGGCCGGGTGGACATGCACGAGCTGGTGCAAGTCACCGAGGCCGCGAGCGGCAAGGCGAGCGTCGCCATCACCACACCCTACCGCAGCGTGAACCCCGAGTTCGCCGGGAGCCGCGCCGGCTTCGCCGACATTTCGATCGCCGCGAAGTCGCTCCTGCTCGACACCGAGTTGATGCTGGTGGCGTTTCAGTTCACGACGTTCGTGCCGAGCGGCAGTCCGGGGAAGGGTCTCGGCAACGGGCACGTCTCGCTCGAACCGTCCGTCATCTTGGGCCTGCGCGTCGGGCCGACGAGCTACCTGCAGGCCCAGGTGGCCGAGTGGATTCCGCTGGGTGCGAACCCCGACTACGGCGGCGCGATGCTGCACTACCACCTGGCGTTCAACCAACTGCTGTGGCAGCCGACGCCGCGCGTGCAACTGGTTGGCACCCTCGAAGCCCACGGCTACTCGTTCCAGGACGGCGGCTTCACCGACCCCAACCTCGGGTTCCGCAAAGCCAGCGACCACACCAGCGGCCAGTTGGGCGGCGGGGCGCGGCTCTTTATCTGCGACCAGTACGACCTCGGCGTCGGGAGCGCATTTGGAGTGACCGGGGCGAACCAGATCGGCGGGCAGTTGCGGCTGGAGGCGCGGGCGAGGTTCTGACGGTCCCCGAGCGGGGGGCGTCAGCCCCTCCGTGTCTGTCCACTATGGGTGCCAGTTACGCGCGTCCACGGGTGACGGACACGGAGGGGCTGACGCCCCCCGCTCGGGGACTTTGGCTCACCGGGTAGCCGGGCGTGGCCACGTCGGCTAGAACTGCTCCCAGGTGCGGGGGGCAACGATGGCGGTATGGTTCCTGACCTCGACGACCTACGGCACGCGGTTGCCGGGGGACCAGCGGGGGTTCGTGGGGCGGGTGCTGGACCGCCGGCCGGGCGACCGGCTCGCGCGCCGGGCCGAACACGACCGCCCCGGCGACCCGCCCGACGCCGGCCTGAGAGGGCTGCACGAAGCGTCCCGCACCCTGATGGCTGGGCCGGCGGTCGCGCTGGATGCCGAGCAAGCGAGTGATGTGATCGCCCAGTTCCTTGTCACGGCCGCACACCGGGGCTGGTTCGTCCGCGCCACGGCAGTCATGGCCGACCACTTCCACTTGGTGGCCAGTGCCGACGCCCCGTCCGAGGCACTGCTGCGCGACTTCAAGAGCTACGCCGCCCGCGCCCTGAGCGCCCGGTGGGGCAAGCCGGTCTCTGGGACGTGGTGGACACAATCCGGCTCCCGCCGCGAACTCACCGCCGATTGGATCATCGATCAGAAGGTCCGCTACACCCTCGCCCAGCCGAACGCCCTGGCGGTGTACGACTCCGGCGCGGCCGAGGAGGGCTGAAGTCCCCGAGCGGGGGGCGTCAGCCCCTCCGTGTCTGGTGTTCGCGGCGTGGACCCGTGGACACGGAGGGGCTGACGCCCCCCGCTCGGGGACTCGACCGCTACCCCGCCTGCAAGTTCCGCCCCCGCCGCCCCGTATTCCCTCCGTCGCCCCGCCCCATCCCCACCGCGAGTCCAAAATCATGGGCATGCCCGCCGCCCGGCTGACTGATATGCACGTGTGCCCGATGCTCACCGGCCCGGTGCCGCACGTGGGGGGGCCGATTACGGGGCCGGGCTGCCCGACGGTGCTGATCGGGAGTCTGCCGGCGGCGCGGGCGACCGACCTGGCGACCTGCGTCGGGCCGCCGGACACAATTGCGATGGGGTCGCCGACGGTCTTGATCGGCAGCCTGCCGGCGGCGCGGCTAGGCGACAGTTGCGCCCACGGGGGGACTATTATTCTGGGGCTGCCGACGGTGCTGGTCGGCTAGCTCGGGGCCATCGGCCGTCACGGTAAACTGCCCGTCGGCGCCGACATCGA
>CAXTPM010000483.1:2698-4579 GCA_964245865.1 uncultured Fimbriiglobus sp.
GGCCGAGGACGACTCCGCTGAGCGCGGGCAGCACAGTACCGGTGAGGATGTGGTCGATGGTGCGGGCGCCGCTATCGACATCCCGGCAGCGCGCCGCCACGGCGTCCGCGACGGCGGGGGTGAACGTCAGCGTCGCCTTGTGATTCGCCTTCAGGCGCGCCGTCACCTGGGCGAGTTTGAGGCCGATCACGCGGCGGATCACTTCGTCGCCGAGCGGGAAGTACGGTACCACCGTCATGCGGCCTAAGAGCGCGGGCTTGAACACCTTCAGCAGTTCCGGCCGCAGCGCTTCTTCGAGTGCCTCGGCCGACGGCATCGTCTCGGGGTCGGCGCAGAGCTTCATCAGGAGGTCGGTGCCGGCGTTCGAGGTGAGCAGAATGAGGGTGTTCTTGAAGTTCACGTCCTCGCCGTCGTCGTTCTGGAGTACGCCCTTGTCGAACACCTGGTAGAAGATTTCCTGCACGCCCTCGTGGGCCTTCTCGACCTCGTCGAGCAGCACCACCGCGTGCGGCTTGGCCTTCACGGCGTTGGTCAGCACGCCGCCCTCGCCGTAGCCGACGTAGCCCTTGGCACTGCCCACGAGGCGCGAGACCTTGTGCGGCTCCTTGTACTCGCTCATGTTGACGACCACCACGTTGCGGTCGCCGCCGTAGAGCGCGTCCGCCAGCGCGAGGGCCGTCTCGGTTTTGCCGACGCCGGAAGGGCCGACGAGCAGGAACACCCCCTGCGGGCGGCGCGGGTCGGCGAGGTCGGCCCTGGCGGTGCGGATGCGCCGGGCGATGGCCTCCAGCGCGTGCGGCTGGCCGACGACGCGCTCGCCGAGGCGCTCGGCGAGTGTGAGCACCGCGTTCACCTCGTCGCGCACCATCTTGCCGACCGGGATGCCGGTGAGCGCCGCGACGGTGCGGGCCACGGCGCCGGCGTGGACCACCGGCTCGACTAGCGGCGTGTCGCCTTGGAGCGTGTCGAGGGCCGCGCTCAGCCGCGCCGCCTCGGCCGCGCCGGGTTCGCCAAGGGCGCGGGCGGTTTTCAACTCGCCGACGAGCTGCCGCTCTTGTTTCAGCCGCGCTTCTAGCTCGCTCCGGCGCGCTTCCGCTGCAGCGCGGCGGGCGTCGAGGTCAACTAGCCTCTCGGGGTGGCCGGCCTCGCGCGCCAGCGCGGCGCGCTCGGTGGCCAGTGCCTCGAGTTCGCGCCCCGTGTCGTCCAACTCGGCCGGCGTGGCCGATTGGCTGAGCCGCACCCGCGCGCACGCGGTGTCGAGCAGGCTGACCGCCTTGTCGGGCAGTTGCCGGTCGGGCATGTACCGCGCCGAGAGCCGCACCGCGTCGGCGACGGCCTCGTCGAGAATCGTCACGGCGTGGTGCTTCTCGAGCATCGCCACGAGGCTGCGCACCATGCGCACCGCCACCGCCTCGGACGGCTCCTCGACGCGCACCGGCTGGAAGCGCCTCTTGAGGGCGGCGTCGGCGGCGAAAAACTTCTTGTACTCCGCGAACGTCGTGGCCGCGATGGTGCGCAGTTCGCCCCGCGCCAGAGCCGGCTTGAGCAGGTTGGCCGCGTCGTTCTGCCCGGCTTGGCCCCCGGCGCCGATGAGGGTGTGCGCCTCGTCGATGAACAGAATCACCGGCGCGGGCGAGGCTTTGACTTCCTTGATGACGGCCGTCAGGCGCGCCTCGAACTCGCCCTTGCGCGGGCCGTCGATCGAGATTTCCGACACGTTGTTGTCGGAGCCGACCACCGGCAGGTTGCCGCTGAACGTCGCCTTGAAATGGCAGGTCACGATCGTCTTGCCGTCGGGGAACGCGTACTGCACGTGCCCTTCGCAGCCCGACAGCGACTGCCCGCCGATGATGGGGATCCAGCCCGGCGCCTTGCTGTTCT
>CAXTPM010000484.1:0-4568 GCA_964245865.1 uncultured Fimbriiglobus sp.
CGGCGCATGCGCGCGAAGATTCGCCACCGGAAGTAAGAGTAGTGGTCAGTGACGAGTGGCCGGTAGTCGGTGAAAAGAAGAACAGCCCACTTGGGTCGTCTTCTCTTCACTGACCACCGGCCACCCGTCACTGACCACTACTAGCGCCCGACCCCGAATCCCGCGATGTCGATAATCAGCGGCTTGTCCCAGTCGCGGGTCTTGCGGGTGCGGCTTTTGCGTTGGGCGTCGATTTCCGAGAGGAACTGCACGATGATCTCCTCGGTCGCGGCCCCGCTGCCGATGAGTTGCAGTTCCTTGAGGCCCGGCTTATCGACCTTCTTGATGAACACCTGCTCGGCCTTCTGGAGCTTCACCCCAGGGCTGATCGGGTTCGCCTTGGCATTCGCGGCTAGCACCTCGTTGACGAATGCCTTCGCGGCGGTTTGCGACTTGCCGTCCTTCCCCTCGTGGATGAACACCATCGGGGTTTCGTTGCGCAGGTTGATCGCGTAGGGGCTGAGCACTACGTTTTTGAGTTGCGCGGTGGTGACGATCTGGCTGCTCGACGGGCTGATCCAGACCGCGCCGCCGTAGTCGTTCCCGGCCGCGTCGGCGCCGACGAGTAGCCCGCGTCGGGGGGCGACGAACTGCGGCGGCACCAGCGTGTTCGGCCGCTGCCGCTCGCGCAGCCACTCGGTGCCCAGGAACAGCATCCCGAGGTTCACCGCGTCGCCCACCCCCAGCAGGTAGACCGTGCTGGAGTTCAACTCGCCGTTGTCGTTCAGCAGGTCGATGGCGTTGCGCGCCGCGGCAATGTCCTGCACGAGCATCGGGTAGTAGCCGGACTTGAAGTCCTTCTTCTCGAGCACGGGCTTCGGGGTGGCGCTGCCCGCGCCGCTGACGTAGTTCTGGTTGAAGCGCTGGGCGAAGAACTCGTTGGGCACGTAGTCGGTTGATTTGCCGTGGCCGCGGTGGGCGAAGCGGAAGACGTTAAAGCCCTTCTCGCCGAGCATCATCGCCGTCTCGTTCCACACTACGTCGTCGGGGTTGGTGCCGAAGGGGTGGAGCATCAGCACCACCGAGGCGCTCGGGTTGCTCGTCTTGTAGAAGGTGCCGACGAGTTTCACGCCGTCGGCGGTCTTGAACGACTTCTCCTCGGCGGCGACGGTAAACTTGGGCTTCGGGGCCGGCGCGGCGGGCTTCGGGGCCGGTGGCGTGGTGCCGGCGGGGGGCGGCGCGGCGGGCTTGGTGGCGTCCGGCACGGCCGGGGGCTTGGCCGGCTGAGCGACGGCGGCGCCCGCGCCGACTAGCAGAAGCGCGGCGGCGGAGAGCCAACGGGTGAGAGCGGGCCGCATGGCGGTGTCCTGGGTTCGGGGCGGGCGGTCACGGGGCGCAACGGCCCGGCGGGCGGGGCGTTGGCGCTTGGATGCGGCGAGACGCGGCGCGGTTCCCGGCGCGGCGCCTAGTGCCCTTCCTTGACCAGATTCTTGTTCCACGCCGGGATGACAACCGTCAGGTTCGCCTTCCCATTAGGGATGCACTGGCAACTGAGGCGCGACTCGGTGGTGACGGCGCGGGCGCTGTCGAGTTGGTCCTCCTCGTCCATCGTCGCCTTGGTGCAGGTCTCCAGGCCGCTGGTCACGTAGACGTGGCAGGTGGCACAGGCGCACACCCCGCCGCAGGCGTGCTCGATCTCGATCCCTGCCCCTTCGGCCAGGTCGAGCAGGCTGCCGTCCAGGCCGGTGCGGCCGTAGGGGAGGTCGGCGGGGTTGACGGTGAACTCGCGCGTCTCTTGCGTCTCTTCGAGGACGAACGTGACGGTGAACGGCCGGTCGGGCTTGTCGCCCGTGACCTTCGAGATATAGGGGTTGACCCCGCCCATTCGGTAGCTGCCTTCGTGCGTGAACTGCGGGCCGCGCACCAATCGGCGACCCCGCACTCATACTAGGGCGCAGGACTGGGAACGGGGGCCGGCGCCCCGGCAATCTTCAGTTCGTTCTTCACGCCACGCACCCCCGGCGTGAGGCGGATAAGCCCCTCGGCCGTCTGGGCCTCCCTGGCCGACGCCACGGTGCCGCGCATAATCACGACCTGTCCGTCGGTAAACAGGTCGATCCCCTTGGCACTGGTGACGACGCTCGACCGGTCGAGCACGGCGCGCAGGTCGGTGGCCATCTGCGGCGCGGTCATCTTGGGGGCGTCGAAGTCCAGGCTCGCGGTGTAGGCGATGCGCACGGGCACCTGGGTGACGACGTTCGGGCCGGTGGCGAGTTGCTGCTGACCCCCCGTGCGGTTCTGGGTGCCGAACTGGTTGGAGCCGATGCCGCCGAACTGCCCGCCGGCGTTGCCGCCGAAGCCGCCCTGGCTGCTGAACACGCCGCCCGAGGAGCCGGTGAAGGCGTTGCCCCCCCCGCCGCCGGTCGTGAAGCCGCTATTAATGCCGCTCTGCCCGCCGGTACTGGTGCTGGCGAGGAAGTTGCGGCCGTAAAGCTCGGTGCCGAAACCGCCGGGCAGCGTGGTGCTCACGGTGCCGGGGATGCCCGTGTAGTAGGGGTTGGCGTAGAAGCGGCCGAAGGCGTTGCTGGTCGAGAGGACGCGTCCCCCCCCAGTGCCGGCGCCATCCGCGAGGCTCGCGCCCCGAGTCAATTGGCTAGTCGAGCCGCCGAAGCTGTTTGACAGGTCCGAGCCAGTCCCGCTGCCAGACGACGACCCGCCCGAGGTGGTGCCCGATGACGAGTTGAAGCTCGTGCCGGTGCTGGCCGCGGAGGCGTTGCTGCCAATGACTTGAGCTGATGCCAGTTGCGGCGCGAGGGCCACGCAGGCGGCGAGGAGTAGGCTTCGGATCGGGCGCATCGGCGGACTCCCGGACTCGACTGGGGCGACTCTGTGCAGTGTATCGGCACGCGCGGCGGGGAGGCTGAGACTCTCGGCGAGTTCTCATGAAGTCGTGACCTCTCCTGTCCCCTCCCCCGTTGAGGGGGAGGGGACAGGAATCACCTTGCGATTAGTCCCACCAGCGCGAACGGCGCCACCTTCACCACCTCTCCCGCCGCCACCGGCGTGCCGCCCTCGGGCTGAATGTCCAGCGGCGACTCGCTCGCCGTGTCGAGCAGCCGCTTCCAGCCGCGCCCCGTGGGGCTGGGCGGCGCGACGAATGCGGTTTCGGCCGATTCGGCGTTGAGCGCGAAGTAGAAGTCGGCGTCCGGCTCGTAGCCCGCCTCGCCGTCGCGGCCGGTGAAGCGCCCGTCGAGGCTGAACGCGAGGTGCCGACTTTGGGGGGCGAAGTTCGGCTCGAACGGCGCCTGGCCGTGCCAGTGGATGTCGGCCAGGGGCGCGGCGCGCGACGACTGCCGCCCGGCGCGGTGCCGGCCGACATCCTCGCCGGCGAGGCCTTCGCCGCTGGCTCCCGGCGGCGGGGCGTACACCGGGCCGAGCTTGCCGAAGAAGAACTGCCGACGCCGGAACACGGGGTGCCGCCGCCGCAGCCAGATCAGTTCCCGCGCGAAGCGCAGGAACGGCGCGTTCGATTCGGCGAGGGTCCAGTCGAGCCAGTTGATGTCGTTGTCCTGGCACCAGGCGTTGTTGTTCCCGCCCTGGGTGCGCAGCACCTCGTCGCCGGAGAGCAGCATCGGCACGCCCTGGCTAATCATCAGCGTGGCCAGCATCGATTTCGCGCGCCGCAGCCGCAGGGCATTCACCATCGCGTCCGAGGTCGGCCCCTCCACGCCGCCGTTGGAGCTGTAGTTCTCGGTGGTGCCGTCGCGGCTATCCTCGCCGTTGGCGGCGTTGTGCTTGTGGGCGTAGCTCACCAAATCCCACAGCGTGAAGCCGTCGTGGCAGGTGACGAAGTTCACCGAGTGGCGCGGCGAGCGGCCCGTGGGGCCGTAGATGTCGCCGCTGCCGCAAATCCGGCTTGCCAGCTTACTCGTCTGGTCGCCGTCGCCGCGCCAGAACTTCCGCACGTCGTCGCGGTACTGCCCGTTCCACTCGCTCCAGCGCCGGCCGAAGGGGAAGCCGCCCACTTGATACAAGCCCGCCGCGTCCCACGGCTCGGCCACGAGCTTGGTGTCGGCCATCACGCCGTCCTCGGCGATCTGCTCGATCACCGGCGGCTCGACCAGCACGTTGCCGTTGCGGTCGCGGCCCAGAATGCTCGCCAGGTCGAAGCGGAACCCGTCAACGTGCATGTCCCCGACCCAGTAGCGCAGGCACGCCAGGATCAGTTCGCGCACCGCCGGGTGGTTGCAGTTGAGCGTGTTGCCGCAACCGCTGAAGTTGAGGTACTTGCCCTCGGCGTCCATCAGGTAGGCGAGTTCGTTGTCCAGCCCCCTCAAGCTATAAGTGCGGCCGCGGTCGTCGCCCTCGCCGGTGTGGTTGAACACCACGTCCAGCCAGACCTCGATGCCGTGCGCGTGGCACGCCTTCACCAGGTCGCGGAACTCCTCGACCTGCCCGAACTGCGGCGCGGTGGCGGCATACGCGCCCTTGGGCGCGCCGAAGGCGATCGAGTTGTAGCCCCAGAAGTTGACCAGCTTCTCGCCGGTGTCGGGGTTCCAGAACGGGCAGTCGCACTCGTCGAACTCGTG
>CAXTPM010000485.1:0-4566 GCA_964245865.1 uncultured Fimbriiglobus sp.
GGGATGGTGCCGAAGTACTGGTCTTCGAGTTCCTGGCCCTTGGGCGGCTTGGCGCCGAACAGCGTGCGGCCGGTGTTCAGGAGGTCGGGCCGGGAGTACAGGAAGTTCTTATCGATCAGGAAGTATTCCTGCTCGGGGCCGACGGTGGTGAATACCTTTTTGACATCTTCGTGCCCGAACAATTTTAGGATGCGCATCGCCTGCGTGGACAGCGCCTCCATGGATTTCAGGAGCGGCGTCTTCTTGTCGAGCGCCTCGCCCGTCCAGCTAATAAAAATCGTGGGGATCACGAGCGTGGCGCCGTTGGGCGACTCGCGCAGGTACGCGGGGCTGGTGGGGTCCCAGCCGGTGTAGCCACGCGCCTCGAACGTGGCGCGGATGCCGCCCGAGGGGAAGCTGCTGGCGTCGGGTTCGCCCTTGATGAGTTCCTTGCCGCTGAACTCGGCCAAGGCGCGGCCGGTGCCGGTGGGAGTGAGGAAGCTGTCGTGCTTCTCGGCGGTCAGCCCGGTGAGCGGCTGGAACAGGTGCGTGTAGTGCGTGGCGCCGTGCTCGATGGCCCAGTCCTTCATCGCGCTCGCCACGGCGTCCGCGACATCGGGGTCTAATGGCACGCCGAGCTTGACGGTCTTCTGGAGCGCCTTGAACACGGGCTTCGGCAGGCGCTGGCGCTGCTCCTCCTCGTTGAACACATTCACGCCGAAGATGTCTTTGATGTGGTGCTTGCGGAAGTCGATCCTGGAAAGGTCGTACTTGGTGGTGGCGATGGTCTTGATGGCGTCTTGGCGGGCGTTGATGGCCATAACTTCGGGCACCCCTAGCTGGTGAGGAAAAATGACCGGCGGAAAGCGGTGCCCCCGGCCGGCCGCGCCGGGGAGGGGTGCGCGGGCTTGCGTCGGGTTGGGCTGGCGTCGGGGTCGCTTTGGTGGTTATAAGCGCGCCCCACCCGGCGGCAAGGTTGCGCCCCGACACACCCAGTTCGTGAGTGAGGACTTGCCCGTGCGGCGGATCGCCATCCTGAACCAAAAAGGGGGCGTCGGCAAGACGACCACCACGGTCAACCTCGCCGCGGCCTTAGCCCGCGCCGGCAAGCGCGTCGGCGTGATCGACCTCGACCCCCAGGCGCACGCCACCACCCACCTCGGCGGCGAACCCGACGGCCGCAGTCCCAGCATCTACGACACTCTCGTGGCCGGGCGCCCGGTGACGGAGGTCAAGCGCGCGGTGTCCGATAACTTGTGGATGCTGCCGTCGGACATCAACCTCGCCGCGGCCGAGGTCGAGTTGGCGGGCGTAGTCGGCCGTGAGGTGATCCTGCGCGAGGCGCTCGCCCTCGACTCGGCTGACAATAGCGACTACTTGCTGATGGACTGCGGCCCGAGTCTGGGCGTGCTGACGCTCAACGCCCTGTGCGCTGCCGACGAGGTGTTCATCCCCCTGCAGCCGCACTTCTTCGCGCTGCACGGCTTCTCGAAGTTGCTCGAAACGACGGCCCTGGTGGCCCGGCAGATCAACCCGAGCCTGAAAGTCACCGGCGTGGTCGTCTGCCTGTACGACGCCTCCACAAAGCTGGCCCAAGAAGTGGTGAGCGACCTCAAGGCGTTCCTCGAACGGGGCCGCGGCGCGAACGTGCCGTGGGCGAAGGCCGAGGTGTTCGCCACGAAGATTCGCCGCAACATCAAGCTCGCGGAGTGCCCGAGCTTCGGCCAATCCATCTTCGAGTACGCGCCGCACTGCCCCGGCGCGGTCGATTACGCCGCGCTCGCCGGGGAGGTGCTGGCCAAGGCGGAGGGGGCGGCGGTGCCGGAGTTGCTGGGGGCGGCGTAGGTCGGAGGCGATGGGTACCGAAAGCCCGCCGCCCGCGACGGCGCGGAATCCCCCCGCGCAGTTGCGTCAGAAGATTCCGCGCCGTCGCGGGCGGCGGGCTTTCGGCCCCAACTGCCTCCTACACTCAGCCTATGCTCTCCATCAGCCTCGCAAACCCCTACGACTACCCGCTCGACTTCCAGGCACTTAAAGGCGCCGCGCGTGCGGTTCTCGAAGGCGAGGGCGTCACCGCCGGGAAGGTGACGTTCGCGTTCGTCGAGAACGCGCACATTCACCGCCTCAACATGCAATACTTGAAGCACGACGAGCCGACGGACGTGCTGACGTTCCCCTACAACACGCCCGATAAACCCGGCAAGATCAAGCCGGGGCAGAAGGTCGAAGGCGAAGTCGTCATCGGGTACGAGATCGCAAAAGAGTACGCGGCCGACCGGGGGCACGCGATGGAGTTGGAGTTGATGTTATACGTGGTGCACGGCGCCCTGCACCTGTGCGGCTACGACGACACGACCGACGCGCACGCGGCATTCATGCGCGCCCGAGAGCGGCACTACTTGGCACTGTTAAACTTGCCGGACATCGCGGGAGACTAGCTGGCCATGGGCGTGACCGAACTGACGGCGACTCAACTGAAAGCCCGCCTCGACGCTGGGGAGCCGACCCTGCTCATCGACGTGCGGCAGCCGGAAGAGTACGCCGTCGCGCGCATCGAGGGCAGTAGGCTGATCCCGCTGGGCGAGTTCGCGGTGCGCACCCCCGAGATCGACCCCGAGCCGGGCACGCTCGTGGTGTGCATTTGCCACCACGGCGTGCGCAGCTACAAGGCGGCGATGTATTTACTGCACGTCGGCGTCGAGCCGGCCGCGAGCCTGGCCGGGGGCATCGACGCCTGGAGCGTGCTGGTGGACCCGGCGATGCCGCGGTACTAGCCGTTGGCGACCGCCTTCAGCCGCTCCTGCGAGGCGTTGAACCGCCCGGCCACCACCACGAACGCCACCGTCACTGCGAGCATCATTAGCGTCAGCGCGGTGAAGTATCCCTGCGCGGTGCTGAACTGGAAACTCGCGCCGGTGTCGCCGGGGTATAGCTTCGTGAGTTGCGAGTCGAGGATGTTCGCCAGGAACACCGGCACGAGCCAGCAGGCGGTGACGAAACTCTTCATCGACTGCGGCGCGGCGGTGAACGCGAGTTCGAGGCCGGTTACCGAGATCAGCACCTCGGCGACGGTGAGAATCGTGTACGCACCAACCTGCCAGAGTACCGAGACTTTGGTGATGCTGCCGTCTGCGTTGGTAGCCAGATACCCAGCCGCGACGTGGACCGCGCAGGCGAGCGCGGTGAGCAAAAACCCGACGAACATTTTGTCGGTCGGCCGCACGCGGTAGCCCTTGCCCTGCAAATATCCGTACAACCAGTTTAGCAGCGGCACGAACACCACGATCATGAACGGGTTCGCGGCCTGCACACTTTCCGGCGGGATGCGCGTCTGGCCTATTCCCGGAATGTTGATGGCGATGTCGAGGTAGTCCTTGGCGAAAATAATCCACGTCGAGGCGTGCTGGTCGAAGATCGCCCAGAAAAATAGCACGAGCGTAAATAGCCCCATCAGCCGCCCGGCGACCACCCACTTGCTCTCCGGCGCCGCCTCGTCTTTTTTCAGGTTGCCGGCCAAGTCTTCGACGGCGTAGTAGCGCTTCCCGGCGGCGAACAGCACCAGTGCCAAAATCATCAGCCCCGCCGGGAACAGAAAGCCAGCGAGGTACCCGGCTTGCGCCGCCTCGGGCGAGGGGAACTTGCCGCTCACCGGATCGACCTTGCCGAACGAGTCGCGCAGCGCGGGGCAGATGATCTGCGACAGGAACGAGCCGATGTTGATCGCCATGTAGAAGTAGCCGAACGCGCGTGTGCGCAACTGCTCCTGCCCCGGCCGCTGCTGGTCGTAGGTCATCCCCATCAGCGTGGAAATGTTCGGCTTGATGATACCGCTGCCGAGCGCCAAAATAATGAGCGCCAGGTACATCAAATTAATGTCGGCCAGTCCGACCAGGAACTGGCCGATGATGTACGGGACCGCGAACAGCACGATCGTCCAATATTTACCGAGGAAGCGGTCGGCCAGGAAGCCGCCGATCAGGCCGGTGAGGTAGCACCCCGCCACGTACAAATGCACCGTCTCCCCGGCGTTCTCTTTGGCTTTGCCGAACACGTCAATCAGGTAATACAAGAGCAGAGCCTTCATGCCGTAGAAGCTCGAGCGCTCGGCGAGTTCGCCGAAGAAAATGAACCAGAATCCCGTCGGGTGCCCGCTCTTGGCGGTCGGCGGGGCGGCGACTTCGGTCGGCGGTTCGAGGACGGTGGCCACGCGGCGACTCCCAGGCAGTGGGGAAATGTGAAAACGCGAAGAGGATACCGCCGACGATAGCAACTCGCCCTCCCGGTGGCACGGCGAAAATCTCGCGCCCCTCGCATTCCCCGCCGCGGGCTGCTAGACTCAACCGCACGGCCCCTCCCCCACCCGCCGGACGCACCCCATGTTCCGCCCCGCCCTCGCGATCGCCCTCGCCGCCGCGATACTCGCCGCCGTCTCCGCCAAAGACCCGCCCCCGCCGCGCGTCATCTCGAAAAGTCCCGCCCTCGCGGAGTTGATCGAACCGACGGCGAAAATCGAGGTGCTCGCGGGCGGCTTCAAGTGGTCCGAAGGCCCGGCGTGGGACAAGGCCAACCGGCAGATTCTCTTTAGCG
>CAXTPM010000486.1:0-4560 GCA_964245865.1 uncultured Fimbriiglobus sp.
CGTCGAGGTGCTGGGTCGCGGAGCGGTAGCGCTTGAGCGTGGCGACCGAGGAGTGCAGGACGTGCTCGTGGTATCCGAGGAACTGCTCGCGCAACTCGGCCACGCCGACCGGCGTGAACGCCAGCAGGGTCGGCTCGTTGCTGGCGAGTTGCGAGTTGACTCTCGCCGCGACCTGCTCGGCCTGGGTGCGGTCGGCGGCGACCTTCTTGCGGTGCGGGCCGGCGCCGTCGCGGTAGTAGAGCCACCACGCGCCGTGGTGCTCGTAGACGCTGACTTTGCCGACGCGGAAGCGCGACGGGGCTTTGGACTTCTTGGCTGGCACGGAGTTCCCCCCGGTGCACGGGCTGTGCACCAACCGTGCACCAGGGGGCCGGTTCACTCGGGGGGGCCGTGACGCAAACTGTCGCATCGACTGCGTTTGCGTCACGAGCCCGTCAGCACACGGACATGAAAGCGGAGAGGGAGGGATTCGAACCCTCGTTACCGTTCCCGGTAAACCAGTTTTCGAGACTAGCGCAATCGACCACTCTGCCACCTCTCCGTGGCCACTTGCCAACCCTGACACTGTAGCAGCGCCGGGGTTCGCGTTCAAGCCCGCGAATCGGCTAAGCGGCCGCGGCTTCGAGTGCTTTCAGGGCCGCGTCGTGGTTGGGGCTGCTGGTCATCTCGCTCACGTACTCGGCGTAGGTGATCGTGCCGGCCGGGTCCACCACGAACACCGCGCGGGCCAACAGCGACAGGGGCAGACCCTCGATCAGCACGCCGTAGTTCTTGCCGAAGCTGTGGTCGTGCACGTCGGAGATCGTGTGCATCGTCTGGATGTTCTCGGCGCCGCAGTAGCGCTTTTGGGCGAACGGCAAGTCCAGGCTGACCGTGTAACTCTCGACCTTACTCCCCATTGCCGCCACGCTCTCCTCGAAACTCTTGGTCTGGCGGCTGCAGACCTCGGTGTCGAGCGACGGCACCACGCTGAACAGGCGCGCCTTCCTGGGCGTGTCGGCGAGGGTCACGGGCGCCAGGCCGGCGTCGAGGCACTTGAAGTCCGGTGCGGCGTCGCCGGCTTTTAGCTCGGGGCCGACTAGGTTCATCGGGTTGCCGCGGAACGTCACGACTGTCGTGCGGGTCGCCATCGGGGTCGGTCCTGCTCACTGGTGGGGTTCAATTCACGCTAAAGTCGGGCGGGAACTTGCGCCGGGGCGCCTCGCCGTCGTAGCTGCCGCCGGGGGGCAGCGGCTGCTGCGCGAGTGCGGCCCGCAGCAGTTCCGCCCGCAGCGGCACGTGCGGCTCACTCAACAGGGCTTGTTTCAAGTCCTGTTCCAGCGGCAGCGCGTAGCTCAGCATATCGCACAGCACCCCGAGTGGCATGTCGCCGGCGAACAACTCGCTGAGGTGCTGGTGCGCCGCCCCCCCGGACTCGAAGCGCGGCAGCACGACTTCCGCGAGCTGCCGCCGGAGCCGGCTGAGGTGCTTCAGGTCGTCGCTCAGGATGTCGGGCACCGCCTCGGCGCGAAACTGCCGGTAGAGCTTATTCGAGGGGATTTCGTCTTCGAGGCGCAGCCGCACTAGCCCGCGCAGGCGCAGGTTGTACCGCCCGTCGGGCAGCACCTCGTACTGGGTGATGCGGCCCAGGCAGGCGACCTCCTCGATCTCCGGCTGGCCGTCGTAGGTGTCCTCCCAGTCTTCCTTCAGGGCCACCAGCGCCACGAGTTGGTCGGTGGCGATGGCGTCGGCGAGCATCTGGCGGTAGCGCGGCTCGAAGACGTGGAGTGCCTGCACGACCTGGGGAAAGAACACGAGGTTGGGCAGCGGGAACAGGCGCGCGGTGCCCGCGAACTTTGCGAGCGCGGCTTGGTCGTCGGTCATGATGTCGGCCACCACCGGGTGTTGCTTCGGGCGGAACCGGACTAGACTAATCCTAGCCGGCGCACTAGCGGCGAATCCAGTTACCCCCCACTCCACCCACCCACCGAATGGGCGAGCCATGACCACCCTCGACGCCGTGACCCTCTCGGCCTGGAGCCGGGCCATGCGCCACGGCCTCGAAGCCGGCCTCTCGCCGGTGCGCGTCCTGCAGCAGCAGGCCAAGTCCGGCCCCCGCGCCGGGCGTGAGTTGGCCGCGACGATTGCGAAGGAACTCGCCGCCGGTGGGTCGCTCGCCGAGTCGCTCAACCCCCGGCGCGGGGTGTTCCCCAAGCTGTTCGTCGATCTGACCGTCCTCGGCGAGGAAACCGGGCGGCTCACCGAGACGTTCAGCCAGCTCGAAACGTACTTCAACCAGCAGACCACCGCCAAGCGCGAGCTGATGGCCGCGCTCGCCTGGCCGATCTTCCAGTTGGGCGCCGCGGCGGTCATCATCGCGCTGATGCTGCTAGTCCTCGGCCTCATCGCCCCCTCCGGCGGCAAGGCGTTCGACCCCCTGGGCCTCGGCCTCACCGGGCCGCGCGGCGCCGCGATCTGGCTAGCGATGTGCGCGATGAGTGCCGGCGCGGTTTTCTTTTTGGTGCGCGCGGCGAGCCGGGACGAGAACCTGCACGACCAGGTGCTCGCCAGGGCGCTCGTGGTGCCGGGTCTGGGTGCCGGCGCGCGGGCGTTCGCGCTCTCGCGGTTCTCCACCGGGCTGGCAATGGCCAACGAGGCGGGCATCTCGGCCGACCGGATGCTGAAGCTCGCGTTCCAGGTCTCCGGCAACGCCGCGTACCAGAGGGCGAGCGCCCCGGCGGTGAAGTCGGTCAAAAAAGGCGGCACCCTGACGGACGCGCTGCGCGGCTCGCCGCAACTGTTCCCGCCGGACTACCTCGACGCCGCGGAAGTGGGCGAGACCTCCGGGCAGTTCGCCGAGGTCATGACTCGGCTCGCGCGGAACTACGGCGAGGAGGGCGCGCGGCACCTGAAGGCCGTCACCAAGATGGCGGGGTACGCGGTGTACCTGATGGCGGCGTGCCTGATTATGGTCGTGCTCTACCGGCTGGTGAGTTCGGTGGCGGGGGTGTACGGCGAGGCGATGAAGGGGATTTAGCCCTGGCCTTCTCTGTCGTCGGAGCCGAACGATGGGCGTGGACGGCGTAATTGCACTAGTGACCGTGGTGCCGGTGTCGTGCTTCGTGTTGAGCGCGCTACTGCTCGCGTCGAAGCGGCCCGACGGGAGTTGGCGGCGCCCGCTGATCGCGGCGGGCGCGGTCGCCGCCGTCGGGGCGGCTAGCTTCTTCACGGGATGCGCCGTGATGCAGCACATGGGCTGATCGTAGCGCCGCGCTCAGTTGGGGCGAGCCGCGAGCCGTGCCGCAGTCGCGCGGTCTTGCTCTGCGAGTGCCGTCTGCCCCAGGCGGTCGTAAACGCCGGCCCGGTCCAGGTACTGCCGGGCGAACTCCGGCTCGGACGCGATGGCCCGGCTAAAGTCCTCGACCGCCCCGGCGAGTTGGCCCGCCTCAAGTCGGGCGTGGGCGCGTGCCCGGCGGTGGGATGCGTCGTCGGGCGCAATATCGACTGCCAAGTCGAAGGACGCCAGCGCGGCCGGCAGATCGCCCAACTTGTGTAGCATCATGCCGCGCATCTTCGCCGGCATCGCGTCGATCCGTGCGAGCCGGACGGCCTCGGCGAAGTCAGCAAGCGCCCGATCCGTCTCGCCGGTCTCCCAGTACGCCAGCGCCCGGTTGTTGTACGCGGCGGCGCTCGACGGGTTGCCGGCCAGGTGGTCGGTTAGCGCGCGGATCGCGTCCTCGTAGTCCTCTTCCTCGTCGTACATTAGGGCGCCGTAGCACCGGCGGAACAGGTGTTCGTACATCCGCATTCCTCGCCGCGTGGCCCGGAGTAGCCGCGCGCCGCAGGCTACCGCGCCGACGGCCGGCCGTCAATCAGCCGCGAGAACGTTTCGGGTCAGCGTGGCGGCGCGAAAGCCCGCCGTCCGCGACGGCGGGCTTTCGCGCCCTCTCTGTTCTGCTACTCTTCCCAATCCCTGACTCCTGTTCCTGTACCCTGCTCCACCGCCCCCGCCTGCCTTAGCTCCAGCGGCGTCAGCGCCCGCGGCGGCACGCCGCTCGGCTCGACCACCACTAACGCGCACAGCCCCCAGGGTGTTTCGCCGGCGAGTTTGCCCAACTTCGAGTGCGTGCGGAACTCCTGTACCTCGGCGAAGCGCAGGCTCGGCGGCAGGATACTCCGCAAGGACGCGAGCGAGTGCTGGTGCGTCAGCAGGACCACCGTGCGCGGGCGGAAGTGGCACTCCATCAACAGCGTGTTCAGGTCTTTCGAGCGCACGCACGGGATGTCGGCGCGGCCGACGGCGAACGCCACCGAATCGACGTGGCGCGGGTGCGTCACCACCACTGTACCGGGGTCGCTCACATACGGCAGCACCCGGTGCGGCTCGCGCAGCGGCGAGCGCTCGGCGGCGTACCACGGCAGGCCGACCCAGTGAATTGCCAGCATCACCGCCCCGGCCAGCACGCCCGCCACTTGGACGCCGCGCAGGCGCAAGCCGCCGGCGCGCGCGAGTCCTTCGCCGAGGGCGAGGCAGAGCGCGGGGTACGCCGGGAGAATGTACGTCGGGAGCTTGGAGCCGGA
>CAXTPM010000487.1:0-4560 GCA_964245865.1 uncultured Fimbriiglobus sp.
AGTCGCCGAGCGCCACCACCTTGACGGACTTGTCGGACTCGAGCGAGTCCTTCGCGGCGCCCGAGCCGCGCCCGCCGCAGCCGACGACGCCGACTTTGATGACATCGGTGCCGGCGGCGTGGACCGCGCCGGGCAGGGTGAGGGCGGCGGCACCGGCGGTCGCGGCGGTGCCCATCAGGAACGTCCTACGGTCGGTCATTGCGAAACTCCAGTCGGGGAGAGAAGGAGAAACAACTGTGCGCCGGCTAGTCGTCGGCCTTCCGGCGCTTGCGGATGCCGAACTCGCTCGGCTCGGGCTTCTTCACCAGCGTGGGCTTGAGACCCACGAGTTCGGGGTACTCGTCCACGGGCAGACAAACCCGGAAGCCGATCACGTCCATGTTCGTGAGCCACCACACGCTGGACACGCCCTGCGGGTCGTCCTTGACCCACACCGGCTCGGACACCCGGCGGGCCGCCGAGCGCAGGCGATCGGGCTTGTCGAGGTAGCTGCCGCCGCGCACGACGTGGCCCCACTTCACGTTGGGTTCGGGCGGGGTGAACCCGCCGGCGCTCGGCTTGGCGAGGGCGAGTTTACGATACGAGTCCGGCTTGTACTGGTCGAGGCACCACTCCCACAGGTTGCCGTGCATGTCGTGCAGCCCAAACGCATTCGGCTTCTTCTTGCCCACCACGTGCGTAGTCTTGTCGTCGTTCTGTGCCTTCTCGCCGGTCATGTCGGTGTCGAGTGGCGTCGCGCTGTTGCCGTCGAACCAGGCGTACTCGGCGAGTCGATCGCCGCCGCCGTCGAAGCCGTACGGCCCCGCCGAACCCGCGCGGCAGGCGTACTCCCACTCGGCCTCGGTCGGCAGCCGGTACGGCAGGCCCGTCTTCCAGCGCAGCCACTGGCAGTACATCATCGCCGAGTGGTGGCTCATGCAGAGTGCCGGGTGCCCCTCCTTGCCGTGGCCGTAGAGTTCGGGTACGTAGGTGTTGGTGGGGCGGGTGATGGCGTCCGGGGGAACGATGGGTCCGCCCTGGCTCTCGGGCACTTCGCCGGCCTGGAACAGCTTGGCGTCGCGCCAGAAGGCGTAGAACTCCGGCCAGGTGACTTCGGTCTTGGCCATCCAGAACGGGCGCACCGCGACGGGGTGCTGCGGCCCCTCGTTCTCAGCCCGGCCGGCCTCCGAGTCGGGGCTACCCATCAGGAACGTGCCGCCGGGGATCGCCACCATCTCGAACTTGGTCGGGTCGTCGCCGGGGACGAGTTGGGTGAACGTCTGGTGCGGCTTCGAGACTTTCGCGGGCACGGGGGCGAGTTTGGGCACCACCGCCGCCGGCTCGGGCTGCGGCTGCGCGCCGGCGGCGCCGAGGAGGGCGGCGGCGCAAAGGGCACTGGCGAGGAGCGGGCCGCGTGGCGTCATGGTGCTAGGTTCTCCGGTCCCGGCCCGCCTGTCAACGGTTTTGCGCGCCGGGGCGACTAAAATGCTGCGGGGCGGGCGTCAAAAGTTGCGGGGGCGGGCCGTGCGAGTCGTTCTCATCCTGGCCGTCTTGGCGTCGGCCCATTCTACCCACCTAAGTGGCGTTTGCCGAGGGGCGCCCGCGCCGGATTCGCTGTCGCGATTCCGCTTCGAGTCGAGGCACATGGGCACGCTGTTCGCGCTGACTGTGTACGCGCCCGACGCCGCGACCGCCGGGGCCGCACAAGCCAAGGCGTTCGCGCGCGTGGCCGAACTCGAAAAAGTGCTCTCGGACTACGACCCGAGGTCCGAAGTTCTGACGGTGTGCCGCGCCAACGACGACGCCCCCGGCAAGCCGATTGCCGTCAGCGCCGACCTCGCCGCGGCGCTCAAACTCTCCCTCGACTTGTCCGACCGCACCGACGGCGCGTTCGACGTGACTCTCGGCCCCTTAACGAAACTCTGGCGGCAGACGCGGCGGACGCAGCGACTCCCCGCGCCCGAGGAACTCGCCGCCGCCAAAGCGCTGTGCGGCTACAAGCTACTCACACTCGACGCCGACAAGCGAACCCTGACCTTTGCCAAGCCGGGGGTGCGCCTCGACTTCGGCGGAATCGGCAAGGGCTTCGCCGCCGACGAGGTGCTGAAACTCTTGAAGGCCGGCGGCATCGACCGGGCACTGGTGGCCGCGTCGGGGGACATCACCTGCGGCGCGCCGCCGCCCGGCGAAAAGGGCTGGAAGGTGGACGTGAAGCCGCTCGCCGCCGGGCGCCCACCGCGCCGGCTGGTGCTGGCCAACGCCAGTGTTTCGACCTCGGGCGACCTGGACCAAGTGGCGGTGGTGGACGGCGTCCGCTACTCGCACCTGCTCGACCCCGGCACCGGCCTCGGCCTCCCCGGTCGGCGCAGCGTCACCGTCGTGGCCCCGACGGGGGCGCTGGCTGACGCGCTGACCAAGCCGGCGAGCGTGTGGCCGCGCGAGAAGGCACTGGCGTTCATCGAGGCCGAGCCGGGCGCGGCACTCTGGATGACGGTGAAGTTGGGCGACGCCGCCGCGGAGGTGGCCACCGAGTCGGCGCGGCTGGCGGGGTACTTGGCGGACTAGGGGCGTACAATCCCCGCATGGACCCGCCCCCCGAGCCGCTGCTGGCGTTCGACGGCCCCGCCCCCGGCGAAGTCGCCGCCGAGTTGGCCCGCCTGGACGCCCTCGCCGCGCGCTACCGGGCCGAACTGCTCGCCGGGCGGGTGCTGCCGAACTCCGTCGAGGCGGTGCGCGTCGAGTTGACGTACCACTCCAACGCGCTCGAAGGCAGCACCCTGAGTTTGCGCGACACACAACTCGTAGTCGAGGGGCGCGAGCCGAACACGGGCAAGTCGCTGCGGGAGATTTACGAGGCCCGCAACCACGACCGCGCCCTCCGGCTCGTCGAGGAGTGGGCCGAGCGCCGACCGGCCGACGCGCTGACGCAAGAAGACTTGCTCGCGGTCCACGCCGAAATCCTTACGGGCGTCGAACAGCAGCCCTACGTCTATCCCGGCCCGCTGCGTGCCTGGCGCATTCCTTTCGTCAAGACCGGCACCCGCCCGCCGCACCCCAGCCGAATCGCCGAACTGCTCCCCGCCGTACTCGACCTAGCGAACCGACCGGGTATGCACCCCGCGGTACAGGCCACCGAGTTGCTCCGCAATCTGGTCGCGGTCCACCCGCTCGCCGTGATGAATGGCTGCACAGCCCGGCTGATGATGAACCACCACCTGCTGCGGCACGGCTACCCGCACGCGGTGATCCTCGTCGGGCGGCGCGCGGAGTACCTCGCCGCGCTCGAAGCAGCAAACACTGGCCACTGGCAGTCGTTCGCCGCGCTCGTGCTCGGCTGCGCCGCCAACTCGGCTCTACGACTGCTCGGCGACGACTAGCCCCGCGTGAAATCGACATCCCACCCCGCCAGCCCCTCGGCCAGAGTCGCCTCGTCCGGCGCGGTCAGCGTCACGTGCCCCACCTTCCGCCCCACCCGGTCGGCCTTGCCGTAGGCGTGGAACTTCGCGCGCGTGTGCCGCAGCACTTCGGCCGCCGGGGGGAGCGTGCCGACGAAGTTGTACATCACCGACGGCGCGAGCGCGGCCGTGCTTCCCAGGGGTAGACCGAGGATCGCCCGCAGGTGGTTCTCGAACTGGCTGGTGGCGCTGGCATCAATGGTGCCGTGGCCGCTGTTGTGGACGCGCGGCGCGATCTCGTTGGCGATCAGGCGCGCCCCCTGTTGGAACCACTCCACCGTCATCACCCCGGTGTAGTCTAACTCGGCGAGCAGGCGCCCGGCGAAGTCGCAGGCGCGCTCAAACAGTTCCTCGCCCTGCTCCGGCGCCGGGGAGCGCGAGCGGTGCAGGACGCCGCCGAGGTGGTCGTTCTCGGCCAGCGGGTAGAACGCGGACTCCCCCGACCGGGAGCGCACGGCGATCACCGAGAGTTCGCGGTCGAACTCGATCATCTCCTCGTAGATCAGGGGTCGCCCGCCGAGGCGCGCCCACGCCGCGTCGGAGTCGGCGAAGCCGCGCACCACCGCCTGACCCTTGCCGTCGTAGCCGAAGCGGCGGGTCTTGAGCACCGCCGGCGCCCCGATGCGGGCCACGGCGGTGCGCAGCTCGGCCTCGGAATCGACCGCCCAGAACTCCGGCGTCGGCACCCCGAGGGCGCGGAGGAACTCTTTTTCCGTCACGCGGTCCTGCGACACCTCTAGGGCGCGCGGCGGCGGGTAGACCGGCACGCGCTCGGCGAGCCACCGCGCGGTCGCCACGGGAACGTTCTCGAACTCGTAGGTGACGACATCGCACCGCCGCGCGAACTCGTAGAGCGCGGCGAAGTCGCCCTCGAACTCGCCGCGCACGTGGTCGCACACCTGCGCGGCGCACGGGGACTCGGCCGGGTCGTACACAGTGGTCGTGACGCCCAGGGGGTGCCCCGCGAGGGCGAGCATCCGGCCGAGCTGGCCGCCGCCGAGGATGCCGAGGCGCATGGACTAGCTCCGATACGAACGATTCGCCCGTCACTCCTGTTCCCTCCCCCCTTGAGGGGGAGGGAACAGAGGCCAGCGCCTCGCGCGGGTCGGGCGCCGCCAGCACCGCG
>CAXTPM010000488.1:0-4534 GCA_964245865.1 uncultured Fimbriiglobus sp.
ACGACAAGGTGCGCTGGGTGAACCTGGGGATCGTGAACCCCACGCGGATCAGCTACACGGCGAACTGGCGCACGCTGGTGGACGACCCGTTCACGATCAGCACCGCGGTGCCGCCGTGGTAGCCGCCCGGATTCCGTTGCGAACCGTTCGAGTGGGGCCGAGCGCCCCCGGAGCCGCCGACATGATGACGCGCCGAAGCGAGCCGAGTCCGACCGCCGCCCACCCCGACCGCCCCCTGCGGGCGCGGCGGCGGGGCGCCACCACGGTGGAGGCGGCGTTCGTGCTGCCGATCTTCCTGCTGTTCATCATGGGGATTTACGAGTACGGGCGCTACCTGATGGTGCTGCACGTGGCGACGAACGCCTCGCGGGACGGGGCGCGCTACGCGGTGGTGAGCGCCGGGGCGGCGGACACCTGGGCGTACTCGGTCTACTCGGGGCCGCTGGTGCCGGGCG
The DNA here is from genome assembly GCA_964245865.1 of uncultured Fimbriiglobus sp. Lineage (GTDB taxonomy): Bacteria > Planctomycetota > Planctomycetia > Gemmatales > Gemmataceae > Fimbriiglobus. Next base: position 456 of record CAXTPM010000488.1, read on the forward strand.
AGCCGGCCTACGGCGGGGGCCGCAGCGTGTTCCAGGTGCCCAACATCGAGACCGCGGTGCGCAACCGCATGGGCGGCATCGACAACATGATTACCTCGTTCGCGGTGCGGGTCTACCCGTGCGACACCGCGCAGCTCTACGCCACCCCGCCGACGTTCGTGCCCAAGCCCGACGCGAGCAGCCCCACGAACGCCCGCTCGGCCCCGCCGTCGTGGCGGGACGCGCGCTTCACCGAGCGCATCGCGGTGCGCATCGTCGGCACCTACCGGCCGATCGTGCCGAACCTGCTGCGCATGAACAACGACATCCCGCTGATTATCACCTGCACGATGGGCAGCGAGAGCTAGCACCCGCCCGCCGCGCGTTTCGTTGCCCCGAGTTGAAGGAGTCGCCCATGCGCCGTCTCGAACCCGCAGCCACCGCCCGACCCGCCGCGCGCCCGCGGCCGGGGACCGTGGCGCCGTTTTTGGGCATCTGCATCGTCGGGCTGTTCGCCATGGTGGCGCTGGCGATCGACCTGGGGCTTCTGACCACCGCGCGCACCGAGTGCCAGGACGCGGCCGACGCCGCCGCGCTCACGGCCGCGCGCACGCTGGACAACAAGCCGACGAGCACCAACAGCAACAAAGCCGCCGCCGACACCAACGCCCGCGCCACGGTGACTGCCAACCGGGTGCTGAACACCCCGCTGGGCGGGTCGAACATCGTGCAGGTGGAGTTCGGTCCCTACGCCTACAACGCGACCTCGCAGCGGTTCGAGGCGCCGACGACCTGGCCGACCGTGCCGCCGCCGGGGCAGTCGTACACCGCCGCGCACGTGGTGGTGAGGTACACCGTGCCGAGCTTCTTCTCGCGCGTCGGGGGGCAGTCGGCCCAGAGCACCACCACCGCCGCCACGGCCGTCCACCGCCCGCGCGACGTGGCGATCATCCTGGACCTCACCGGCTCGATGCGATACGGGAGCAGTGTGGCGAGCGACAACTTGAACGCGATGACCGCCGACCCGGTCTACCCGCAGCACGGCCACTACAACCGCTACACCAACTACCAGCCCGACACGCCGCAGAGTTCGAGTACTGGGGGCAGCAACGAGTCGGGCCGGCAGAACCCGTTCTACGTCACCGAGCCGTACCAGCGCTCCACCAACGAGATCATGGCGCCGAACAACTTCACCGTGCCGACCGCCGGGGGGCCGCCCTCGGTCAACCCCTCGAACTTGGCCGAGGGGTTCGTTTACGACCCGTCGAACGTCGGCAACCCCTCGGCCTCGGTCCTCAGCCCCAACTCCGCGAGCCTCATCAAAGCGTTCCACCACTACGACCCGACGGTGAGCGCGGCGGGCGACCCCGACAACTACGTCGCCCCGACCTACAACTACAGTGGCTGGTCGAGCGCCAAGAACATCCCCAACTTCGTGATCTACCCCACCCCCGGCGCGTTCAAGACCCAGTCCAACGACGACGGCACTTACCTCGGCGACCGCGCGCCGCGCAAGGGGGGCCGCGAGCAGGCTCCCTCGAACGCGAACGACCCCTGGAACCCGCTCGACGCCAGGGGCGCGGCGGTGAACCTCGCGGAGTACCTCGGCTGGATTCCGACGATCATCTCCGGGGCCGCCACGCCCAAGGCCAACACTCCCACCGCCACCGCACTGCCGACTGCGGTGAAGACCCCGGCGCGCACGCTCGCCGCCAACACCAACTGGTCGGACTTCCGCGACGCGACCTGGGAGCGCTACGGCTACGACTTGGACGTAGCGGACTACATCGCCAACCGGGGCGCGACCTGGGACCCGCGCTGGGACTGGGATCTCGTCACCAACAACTGGGTCCACGCCGGCGCGCTGACGAACCCACCGACGGCGACCTACCGGCCGAAGCTCGTGACCAACAAGTTCAAGGGCTACTCGATGGGGCCGGGCTACTACGGCAAGACGTTCTTCCAGTGGCCGCCCGACCCGCGCTTCACCACCGGGGCCGACCCGACCTCGCCGAGCAACACCAACACCGCGCAGGACACCAGCGGTCGCCCGATCGCCGACTGGCGCCGGCGCTTCTTCCTGCGGAGTGACGGCACGCCGTTCGTGGTCGATAACACCGCCGTGCTGCCGACCGACCCGAGCGTGGACAACAACCCCGCCACCACCGGCGCGGGCAACATCGACGGCATCAGCGAGGCGCTGCTCAGGAACGGCACCGGCATGACGCTCGCCGGCTCCGACGGCTACTCCGGCGGCAACTACACGCCCGGCACCTACCAGGTGAACTACGCTGCCATCTTGAAGTGGATCAAGCAGCCGCCGCTGTGCCTGCCGCCGAACCTGCGCTCCGGGCGCGTGCTGTACTACTCGTGCATCCCCGACGACGTGAGCGGCACCGGCGACCCCGACAAGGCGTTCTGGAAGAAGTACATCGACTTCGTACTCTCGACCCGGCGGATCACCAGCCACGACGGCGACGCCTGGCCCCAGGGGGCTACCGCCGGGGTATTCGTCTCGGACCTTGCCCGCTACATCAACCTCACTTCGGTACCCAACATCACCGACCCCAAGCCGTACTTGCACGCCCTGGACAACCCCAGCCGCCCGCGCTCGCAGTTCTGGTTCGGCCCGTACACGATGATGTGCTACCTGGCCCTCGGGAGCGAAAACAAAGGCGGCGGTGACAACGCCTGGTCGGGCACCTCCCGCGAGAGCCAGACCTGGCAGCTCAAAGCGGGCATGAACTCGGCCCTGGACGACATCAAGAACAACCACCCCAACGACGCGGTCGGCCTGGCCAACTTCAGCGCCGGGGACTACGGCTTCATCTCGGTGCCGTGCGGCCAGGAGTTCCGCATGCTTAAGGACAGCCTGTTCTACCCGCAGTCGCTGTTGGATAGCGCGGGCATCCTAAACACCAGCAATGAGGTGCGGGCCTACAACGGCAGCGGGGACTACGTCCTCCAAAGCAACGTCCCCAACGCCCAGAGCGGCACCGACCCCAACTCGGGCTTCGCCATGGCGTACAACATCCTCACCGCCGCCCCCGACAGCAGCGTGACCACCCGCCGCCCCCGGCCCAGCAACGCCGCCTACGTCAACCAGACCGCCACGCGCACGGGGCGCCGGGGCGCCGCGAAGGTCGTCATCTTCGAGACCGACGGCGTGCCCAACGCCTACCACGACCTGACGTTCGTCGCGGGGGGGGTCAACAGCTACTACAAGTACACCGGCAGCAACCACGGCGCGAGCAACGGCGACCCGACCAGTATCGCCAAAGCTCTCGAGGTGGTCGATCAGATCGTCTCCACCGGCTCGAACAACCTCGGCGGCTCCGGCATCCCGCAGGTGTTCTCCATCGGCTTCGGCGACCTGTTCAGCACCAGCGCCCAGGCCGCGCTCGACGCCCGCAAGTTCCTCCTGGATGTCCAGAAGCGCGGCAACACGAGCGGCCCGAGCGACGCGGCCATCCCGCCCGAGCAGATCATCACCGGCTCGTACCAGACCCGCATCAACTCGCTCAAGACGTGCCTGGAGCGCATCTTCCAGAGCGGCGTGCAGGTGACGCTGATCGAGTAATCCGAACTCGGATGGCGGGTCGCGGGGCGGAAGACCGCCGGAGCAAGCCCCGAAGCCCGCCGATTCTGTCGGCGGGCTTCGTCGCGTTTCGGGTCTTCCGCCCGCGATCCGCGAGCCGAGTTCCCCGCCCGTGCTACACTCCCCCGTACCAGTCCGAGGGGAGCGACCGAGATGCCCGACGCGGCCCACTTCCGCGATGTGACCAAGCGCTACGCCACCAGTTGGCGCCCAGGGGCCGCGCCGATAGTCGCCCTCGGCGGCGTCACGCTCGCGGTGCCCTCGGGGAGCGCGTTCGGGCTGCTCGGCCCCAACCGCGCGGGCAAGACGACGCTCATCAAGCTGCTGCTCAACCTCGCCCGGCCGAGTTCGGGCGCGGTCGAGCGGCTCGGCAGGCCCGCGGCCGACCGCGGCACACTCGCGCGCGTCGGGTACATGCACGAGAACCACGCCTTCCCGCGCTACCTCAGCGCCACGCAGGTGCTCGAACTCTGCGGCGGACTCGACGCCATCCCCGGCGAGG
>CAXTPM010000489.1:0-4527 GCA_964245865.1 uncultured Fimbriiglobus sp.
CCGATGTTCATGAAGATGAAACTCACGCCGATGGCCGACACCAGGGGAGCGAGTTTGGGCGCGCCGCGCAGCGGCACATACACCAGTCTGTCCACGGCTACGTTCAGCCCCGCGCAAAATAGGCCGCACAGGACGAAGCAGCCCGCAATGGCGAGCGCGAGCGTGGCGGGGTCGGCGCCCGAGGCGGTGAGGCCGAGTTCGGCGAAGAACGTCAGCGCCACGAACGAGCCGAGCATGAACAAGTCGCCGTGCGCGAAATTAATCAACTCGACGATGCCGTACACCATCGTGTAGCCGAGCGCGATTAGCGCGAACAGCGACCCGCGCGTCAGCCCCAGGATGGCGTACTGCAGCAGGAAGTCGGCGGACGAGGAGTCGAGGTCGGCCAGGAGCATGGGGTACTTTACCCTAACGGGGCGGGCGGACTCGACTACTTGGGCAGGGCGAGCGGCTTGACGAAGCGGAACTTGCCGTCCCTGATGACGTTCCCGCTCATGGTCTGGTTGGTGCTGTCGCCGTTCGCGTCGAACGACCACTTGCCGGTCGCCCCCTCGAAGTCGCGGATCGAGAGGCCCGCCTTGCGGATCGCGTCGCGGTCCTTCACCCCCGCGAGCCGGATCGCCTCGATCGCCGCGAGGCCGCACTCGTACCCGTATGTGGCGTAGGCCTCGGTCGGCTCGGCGCCGAACTTCTTGGTGTAGTTTTCGACGAACTGCTTGCCTCGCCCGGCCGTGAGTGCCTCGACCGGCAGCCCGCCGAAGGTGGCGTAGAACGGCACCGCCGCGCAGGTCTCGACGCCCGCGCCGTCCACCATGGCTTGTTCGTAGCAGCCGTCCGGCCCCATCATCGGGCACCGCATGCCGACCTTCACCAAGTCCTTCATCAACTGCCCGGCCTTGGTCTGTGTGGTACCGCCGAAGTAGACCAACTCCGGCCCTAGCGCCTTGATGGATGTCATCAGCGGGCTGAACTCCTGCGCCTTCGCGTCGATCGACTGCTGCCCCAGCACGGTAATGCCGAGTTCCTGGCACTTCTTGCCGAACGGCGTGGCGATGCCCTTGCCGTAGACCTCGCTGTCGTCCAGAATGTAGACTTTTTTGATCCCCATGTCGCGGCACCAGTAGGCCGCGTTGGCGCTTTGGAGGTCGTCGGTCGGGATGCAGCGGGTGTAGTTGACTTCGCCGCTGGGCCGGTAGCACATCGGCTCGTGCGCGCCCCCAGTGCAGGGCTTGGTCAGCGGCGTGGCGGTGTTGGCCGGCGAAATCATCAGCAAATTGGCGCGGTTGAGGATCGGCATCGACACCTTCGCGGCGCCGGAATTATACGTGCCGATGTAGACCATCACGTCCGGGTCGGTCTTGGCAAGGTTCGCGTTGGCGATCTCCTGCTCGATGGTCCACTGCCCCGCCGCGGCCGTCGCGTCGTCCAGATCGCGGTACTCGATCCTGAACGTGCGCCGCGCGCCGGTGGCCGGGTCTTGGGTGTCGATTTTGTAATCGACCTCGGAGAACGCGAGGAGGATGCCGTTGACGATCGTGTCGGTCTGCCCGCGCGCCGACCCAGAGCGCGGCAGGCTCGACACCACCACGATGGTGTCGTCGCGCCCGGCGAGGGTCTGCCGCCCGGCCACGAGGCCGAGTGCGGGGAACGCGATCACTAGCAGTAACGGCAACGTGACGCGGAACGGCATCGAACGCCTATCGGTATTTCAGAACGCGGGACCGGAGAGGTCTTATCGGCGAGTGTATCGGCCGCGCGCCGGGCGGCAAGAAGATTCCGCGAAGTGGCTTACTCTTCGATGTCCAAAATCAGCGTCACGGGGCCGTCGTTGACCAGTTCGACGCGCATGTCGGCGCCGAACCGGCCGAGTTCCACGCGCAGGCCGCGCGTCCGAAGGGCTTGCGCCACGACGAGATACAGCGGCTCGGCGTCGGCCGACTTCGCCGCGAGGTGCCAACTCGGGCGCCGCCCGCGCGAGCAGTCGCCATAGAGTGTGAAGTTGCTGACGAGCAAAATTGCCGCGCCCGGAACCTCGTGGACCGCCAAGTTGGGCCTGCCGCCGGCGTCGTCGAACGCGCGCAACAGGGCGACCTTCTCGGCCACCTTCGCCGCCACGTCTAACGTGTCCGTGGGCGCAACGCCGAGCAGCACGCACCAGCCGGCGCCGATCTCGCCGACGACTTCGCCGCCGACGCGGACTCGCGCCTCGCTCACCCGCTGTAGCACCGCGCGCATGCGTGCTTGCCCCGTGGTTCGTGGTGCGTTACAATGCGGCGGACATTACACCCGCCGGAGACGCGCGATGGGCATGGAAGACTACACGCGGCACCAGCAGGGGATCATCAAGCGCTACTACCAGAACGCCGACGCCCTGCAGACTCAGCGGTTGTCCGAACTCGTCGGCGAACTGTATTTGTCCGAGGGCAAGAAGCGCGTCAAGGTATGGGGCCAGGTCAAAACACTGCTCGAAAAACTCGAAATCCCGGCCGCGCGCATCGACAAAATTGTGGCCAGCGACAAGCCCGAACTCGTCGCGGCGGTCGTGAAGGAACTGACCGCCGGCTAGCCGAACGCCTCGCACAGTTTGAGGTGGTCCGCGACCGACAACATCTCCGAGCGGATCAGGCCGTCGAAGCCGAGTTCGGCGAGCTTGGCATCGACGGCCACCTTCTCGCGCGGCCCCGTCGGCCAGGCGATGAGGGCTTGCCGCAAGTTCTTGCGGCGGTGGACGTAAAGGTCGCGCAGGAACGCCCGCCAGCGCTTGAGGTCCGGCACCAGCGCCCGCTTGGCGGCGTTCGGGCGGATGAGCGTGATGGCGGAGTCCACTTTCGGGCGCGGGTAGAAGTTCGCCGGCATCACTTTGCGCACGACTTCGACATCCGCCACGCTCTGCACTAGCACGCTCAGGGCGTTGAAGTCTTTGGTGCCCGGCAGCGCGCGCATGCGCTCGGCGATCTCCCACTGCACCATCACCACCATGCGCTCGACCGGAATGTCGGCCATCAGCAAATTACTAATCAGCGGCGTGGCGATCACATACGGCAGGTTGGCCACGAGCTTGCGCGTCTTGGTGCCGAACACCCGCTCCTGCTCGGCCCACGCTTGCAGCATTTCGGGGTTGAGTTCGTTCTTGCGCGCGAGCGCGTCGCCCAAATACATGCGCACGTTTTGGCGCGGCCCCAGTAGACGGGTGGCCACGCGCTGAATCTGCGCGTCGATCTCGACGGTCAGCACCGCCCCGGCTTTTTCGGCGATGCGCGAGGTTAGCGACCCCGTGCCGGTGCCGACCTCCAGCACGCAGTCGTCGCGCGTCAGGTCCGCCGCGCGCCAGACCAAATCGAGTAGGTTCAGGTCGATCAGGAAGTTCTGCCCGAGCTTGTGCTTCGGCTGCAGGCCGTAGTTCTGCAATAATCCGCGCAGGTACGAGAGCGTCTGCCGCTGCTGCGGGCCGTGCGGCCCGGACCCGGCCTCGGGCGCAACTGACTCCGGCGGTGCGATTTCAGTCGCGGCGTCCGGGTACTGCGGCTCGATCTCGACTTCGCTCACGACTGCACCGCGATCCGCATTTTGGCGACGAGTTTCTGCACGTGCTTGGCAAGCATATCGAACTCGATATTCACCGAGTCGCCGGTCGAGATTTTGCCGAGCGTGGTGACACCCAGTGTGTGCGGGATCAGCATCACCCGGAACTCGCCGGGCGCCACATCGACCAGTGTGAGACTCACGCCGTCGATGGCGACCGAGCCTTTCGTGACGAGTAACTCGTCGTACAGTTCCTCGACGGCGAAGTGTAAATATTGCCACTCGCCCTGCTGCACTCGTTCGACCAGTGTCGCCTGGCAATCAATGTGCCCGGAGACAAAATGCCCGCCGATGCTGTCGCCCACCCGCAGCGCCCGCTCCAAGTTGACGGCCGAACTGGGGGCGAGGCGCCCCAAGTTGGTCCGCGCGAGTGTCTCCGGGCCGCAGTCGAACTCAAACCCCTCTCCGCTCGACGAAACGACCGTCAGGCAGCAGCCGTTAACCGCAACGCTCTCTCCCAGAACCAGTTGCGGCGCGACTACTGGCTCGACTACGGCCAGGCGCACGCCCCCCGCGCCGTCGGGCGTCACCCGCTGCACCGCCCCGAGCGCCTGCACTAGCCCAGTAAACATCCCGCCCCGTTCCACTCGTAATGTGTATCAAACGCCGAAGCCCCCGCACGCGGCATTGTACCGCGTGCGGGGGCTTCGGCAATCGTCGAACCCCGCGCAATACTACGTCCCGTGCTCGTAGCTCGTGCTGTAGCTCTCTTGGTCGGCGGTCATCGAGTCGATCTTGATGCCCATCGACGCGAGTTTCGCCGTGGCGATGTGCGTCTCGATTTCCTTCGGCAAGTTAATCACCGTCTTCGGCAGTTTGCCCTGGTTCTTGACGCAATACTCGGTGGCGAGCGCCTGCGTGGCGAAACTCAGGTCCATCACACTCGCCGGGTGCCCCTCGGCGGCCGCGAGGTTGACTAAACGCCCGGAGCCGATCACGAACAGC
>CAXTPM010000490.1:0-2286 GCA_964245865.1 uncultured Fimbriiglobus sp.
GGCGCGCGTGCTCAAACGTCACCTGCGCGTGAACGAGTTGCCGTATGCCTGGCGATTCGTGCCGGCTCACCTCACCGAGCGCGTGCTGGGGCGGGTGATGGTGTACCGCGGGTTCAAGCCGGTCAGCGCGGCGTACCTGCAGGTGCCGGCAGCGGCGTAGGGGGGGCGGGCGGAGGGCTTCGGGCCGTGGGTGCCGACGACGTATTGACGGGAGGCTTGGTCGCACTCGCCGGCTTCGTGCTGCTCGCCTTGCCCTGCCTCCTCGCACCGCCCATCGCCCAATGGCTCGTGCGGCGGTCGGAGATTCGGCTGGGGCTAGATGCGTACCGCCGGCGCGCCCATAGTCCTGCTGCCGAGCGAGTGCTCGAATTTTTCGGCTTCGAGTTGTACGCTCGGCGGGTGTACTCGCCCGGCGCGGGTGCGGCGCTGAGACGACTGGCCGGTGCGGCCCTCGAACCCGGCGGCGGGGTCGGGCCGGCGCGGCTGGGCATGTCGCCCGCGCAGGTCGAGTCGGCCCTGGGCCGGTCGCTGGGGTACGAAGCCTGGGAAGACGGCAACTTGAACGACTCGCTCATCTACGATGGGGTGCGGCTCAGTTTCGACCGGTGCGACCACCGGGGGCCGTTGGCCCGGTCGCGGCTGGTCGCGGCCGAGGTCCGGCGACCCGACGCGGTATTGTTGGGTCGCCCGCTGGCCGACTGGAGCGAGGGCGAGTTGGTGACCGAGTTGGAGGGGCGGGGGTTCCGCCGGCGGGTGACAGAGCCGGGGTACTGCGAGTTCGCCGGGCCGTGGCTGGCGGCGTGGTTTGAGGCGGGCCGGCTCGCCCGCCTCGAGATCGCGGAGTAGAGGCACGCAAATGCGGCGATCGCTGGCGTCGCGGGCGAAAGTCGTCGGCCCGGCATTCGCGGTCGGAGCCGGACTGTCCGCCCTGGCGGCATTCGGCGGCGCACGTAAAATGCACTGGGGACTTGGCGACGCGGCCGAGGTGTGGGCGTCGGTCCTGGCCGGCCCGTTCGCGGGACTGTGGGCCGCCCACAACTGGGGGCCGGCGGACGCGCTCGGCTGGTCGGCGGCTTTCGGGCTGGCCATCGCCGCCCACCCCGTGAGGGCCGGGCGGGCGACCGGCGCGGCGAGCGCGGCCGGGGTCGGGCTGTGGGTGCTGCTCGGGTTTGCGCTCACCTACGACGGGGTGTAGCCCGGATTCCCGACCATCCGCTGCAGCCGACGGCGGGGACGGGTGGACTTTCTCCGAATGTGTCGCACGCTGTGACTCGATCTGCGTCTGAGCTTGAGTTGTTCGGCGGCACGCGGCTGAGTCATCTCCTCACGAGGGGCGAAAACATGACGCCCGCCTTCGCCCCGCTGCGGCTCCGCCCCGGCGACGACCTGCGCCGCGCGCTCGAACTGGCGGCGCAACACGCCGGCTGGCCCGCTGCGTTCGTCGTCGCGGGGATCGGCAGCCTCGCCGACCCTCGCCTCCGCTTCGCCGACCGGCCGACCGAAACGGTATTCGCCGGCGCGTTCGAGTTGGTCTCGCTGAGCGGCAGCCTCGCCGCCAACGGCTCGCACCTGCACATGAGCATCGCCGACGAGCGGGGCGCGGTGTACGGCGGGCACGTTGTCTACGGCAACCGCGTGCGGACGACGGCCGAGGTTCTGATTGCACCATTGCCGGAGTGGCAGTTGGTACGCGAGCACGACCCGGCGACGGGGTTCCAGGAACTGGTGGTGAGTTGCCGGGAGTGACGGCGACTAGTCGTTGGTGCGGGGCGCAGGAATCCGGTGACGGGGGGCGGGCGAAGAGACCTCACCCCCCGGCCCCCTCTCAGAAGCGGAGAAGGGGAGAACTCTACTGGGCGAGGCACTTTTGGGCGCGCAGTTGTTTAAGGCAGCGGAGCACGCTCACCCCCTCTCCGCTTTTGAGAGGGGGCCGGGGGGTGAGGTCTCTTGGCGGGCCGGGGGCGGGACACCCTCCGCGCCGCCGTCCAGCCACCCCGCCAACTGTTGGGCCTTCGCCGCCCAACTCTCGCCGGAGAGCCGCCGCCGCGCCGCCGCCTGCCCCGCCGGCGCCTCGCCGCCCAGCCGCGCCAGCACCGCCGCCGCGAACTCCTCGGACGTGCTCACGGCGTCGAGTGCGTCGCGCCACGCCCCGGTCGAGGGCAGGCTCCGCACCACCACCGGCCGGCCCGTGGCGAGGTACTCTTTAAGCTTCAACGGCTGCATCGCTCGTGTCACCGGCAGGTCGGCGTAGGGCATCACCAAGACCGCCGCCTCGCGCGCCAGCCC
>CAXTPM010000490.1:2296-4525 GCA_964245865.1 uncultured Fimbriiglobus sp.
CGGCGACGGCGGCGGCCGTCGGCGGCAGGGCTTCCACCGCGGTCTGTTCCGCGGACCCGGCGTACACCGCGGCGGCCAGCCCCGGCAGCCGGGCGAACGGCACTGCCCCGCGCACCGCCAGTTTGGGGATACGGTCCAGGCGCGGGTCGGGGTCTTCGCGCGGGCCGACGAGCACGATTGTGCCGGTCGCCATGCGGCCCGCCAACGTCTCCAGGAACGGCAGGTCGAGCCGCCGGTCGATCACGCCCCAGAACACCACCCACGGCCTCAGGCAGTCGGCGAGTTCGGGCCAGTCGCCGGGCGGGGGGCTTTGCCAGTGCGCGAGATCAACGCCGTGCGTCAGCAACTCCGATTCGGCGCCCAGCCCCGCCAAGTGGCGCTGCAAGGTCTCCGACACCGCGACGATTTTGTGCATCTTCGGCACGAGTTCGCGCTCGAGCCGGCCCATCGTCGCGCCGTCGTAGCCGGGCCAGACGCTGAAGTCATCGACGCAGTAGTACACCCACCGCGCCCCCGGCCACAGCGGCACCAAATCAGCTACGATCGGGAGCGTGGTCAGCACCACCGGCAGTCGCCCGAGGCCGAGGCGCTCGGGCGAAAGTGCGCGGCCCAGCAGGCGGCGGTTCAAGCCGCGGCCGAACGGCGAGGCGAACGACGGCCACATCTTCGGGCTGACAACCGCCGGCGCCGGCCCACCCTTGGGGTCTAGAGTCGCCGGCGACTTCGGGAGCGCCCAGCCGCGCAGCTTGCCCGCCACGCGCTTCGCCGTCCCCCAGTCCAGGCGCGGCGGGCGCGTGCCGAGGGTGTTGACCCACGTGACACTGTGGGTGCCGAGCAGGTGCCGCACGAGGTGCTGGGCGCTGGAGGGGTGGCGCCCCCAGTCGTCGGCGAATACGATCAGGGGGCGGGGGGAGCGCGGCTGTTCAGTAGTCGGCATGCTGCTATTATGACACCCCCACCTGCCCGAAGCGAGCCGCGATGCCGACGCCCCCGATCCCCCTGCGCGCCCACGCCCCCGAACCCGGCGCCCGCCGCCGCGAGCCGGTGAGTTTCGGCGTGCCGCTCCCCGCGGGACTCGTGCGCGAGGCCGGGCAACTGTTCCTCATTGCGCCCCCCGGCGAGCCGACGACGCTGCAAGTGGAGGTGCTGAAGCGCCACCCCGACGGCAGCATCGCGTGGTGCCTGCTCGACTGCCTGATGACGCTGACCGTCGGCGAGGAGTGCCCGTACTCAGTCGGGGTCGGCGTGGCGCCGGCGGCGGGCGGGGCCGAGGCGCCCGAGGCGTACCTGGCCTTCGGTGGCGGGCTGCCGCGGAGCCTCTACAACCACCCCGCCGGGTTCCGCCTCGACGGCGCCGACGTGGCAGGAAACGGCGCCCACCGCGTGCTCGCCGCCGGGCCGGTTCGCACCCGAATCTTACTAGACTCGACGCTGCCGAACGGCCTGGTTCTGAGCGGCTTCGCCGACGCCCTGCACGAGTCCGGCGCGGTCAAGCTGCAAGTCACGCTCACCAACCCCAACGCCGCCGACCACCCCGGCGGCAACTGGGACTTGGGCAACGGCGGCAGCATTGAGTTCGCCGAGTTCGCCTTCCTCGTGACCGGACTCGGGGCGACGACCGCGCGACTCTCCGCCGACCGCGCCCAACCGTTGGCCGAAGTCCCGACGCCGGTCACGCTGCACCAGGAGTCCAGCGGCGGCGACAACTGGCGGAGCACCGCCCACGTGGACCGCACCGGCGAAGTCCGCCTCGCTTACAGGGGCTACCGCGTCACGGACGGCGACTCGAAGGTACTGGCCGGGGGCGACCGCGCCACGCCGCTCGTCGTCGCCGACTGGGACAGCGGCTCCGCCGCGCTCGCCGTGCCCGAGTTCTGGCAGAACTTCCCCAAGTCGGTTTCCGCCCAAGGCCACACTCTCGAACTCGGCCTGTTCCCGCGCCTCGATTCCGGCCGGATGCACGAGTTGCAAGGCGGCGAGCTGAAGACGCACGCCTTCGCCGTGCAGTTCGGCACCGACGCGGCGAGCGAACCACCGCACGCCTGGCTCCGCAGCCCGCTGCGTGTTATGCCGTCGGTCGGGTGGCTCGCATCGTGTGGCGTCGTGCCGCGTCAAGGCGACCAGCACGACATTGCACGCAGGCTGGTGCGCGAAGCCCTCGACGGCACCGACTCCCTCGCCGCGAAGCGCGAGAAACTCGACGAGTACGGCTGGCGCAACTACGGCGAC
>CAXTPM010000491.1:0-4519 GCA_964245865.1 uncultured Fimbriiglobus sp.
CGGCCAGCGCCATCCCCAGCGCGTCCACCACCAGCCGGCTGGTCATCGTCTGATCCATCGACCATCCCACTACTCGGCGGCTGAACAGGTCTTCCACCACCGCCAGGTACAGCCACCCCTCGCGCGTGGGGACGTACGTGATGTCCGCGCACCAGCGCGTGTTCGGCTCGTCCGGGTCGAAGTTCCGGTCGAGGACGTTCCCGGCCACCGGCAGAGCGTGGTTGGAGTCGGTCGTCCGGCGGAACTTGCGCCTGGTTTTTGCAGCGATCCCGGCCTCGCGCATGACCTGGGCCACGGTGTTCACGCAGCACGCGTGCCCTCTCGCCACCAGCTCGGCGTGCACGCGCGGGCTGCCGTAGCGGGCCTTGGCCTGGGCGTGGATGGCCCGCACCTCCTCGGCCAGTTCCCCGCGCCGGACCTCGGCGGCACTGGCGCCGCGCGACCGCCACGCGTAGAACCCCGACCGCGATACCTCAAGGACGCGGTACAAAAGCACGACGGGCCACTCGGTCTTGCGCTCCTCGATCCAGGCGAAGATCAGTTCGCTTGGGTGGCGGAGAACTCCGTGGCTTTTTTTAGGATGTCGCGCTCCGCTTCGAGCCTTTTGACCTCGGCCTTGAGTTTGCGGATCTCCTCCTCCTGGGGCGTGAGGTGACCGGGGCCGGGGAACGCACCGGCCCCCTTGGCGGCCAGCGCCTTCTTCCACTCGTGCAGCCGGCCCTCGTGGACGCCCAGCCGCCGGGCGACCTCGGCGACGGACAGCTTCTGGTCGGTAACCATCCTCACCGCCGCGAGCTTGTACTCCGGCGCGTAGACCTTGCGCGTGCCGGCCATCGGTGCTCCCCCTTGTGCTTGGAGTTTACACCGCTTCCCGACTGTCCACCATTCGTGGGGAGCTTCACAGCCGGGGGCCGGTCAGGGACTACCTGGCCGCGCTGCTGGCTGCGGCCGGCGGGTGAGGCCGGGGCCGAGTCCGGGTCGCGCGGGACCGGGCGGCGCCGGCGCGGGGCGGCGGCGGGAATTCCGGACGCGCCTCCAGAATATGATCGGCCGCCCCGACGCGGGGTGCTAGAGAACGCACACGCCCCCCCCGCCCCAAGCGCCCGCGCCCGGAATCGCCGCCGGGGGTCGGGGCGGCGGGGTGCGGGGGCGACCGCCGCCCCCCCCCCCCCCCCCCCCCCGCCCCGACCCCCGACCCCCGACCCCCCAGAGGTTCCAGCCGATGGACTCCGAACACGCCCCGACGCACGCCGAGCTGTACCGCGACGGCAAGCGGTACAGCTCGGCGAGGATCCGGCTGTCGCTCAGGTTCCCCAGGATGCCCCCCTGGCGGGCCGTCGCCGCCGAGTGCGGGGTCGATGTCGCCGGCATCGCGAGTGCCGCCGCGTTCGCCGCCGCCGTCGATTCTATCGCGGCGAACTGCGGCGAGGGCGCCAAAGAGTTACTCCTGTCCGGCCACCCGAGGCTGCCGGTCAAGGTGGTGATGCGGATCGGCCGCACCCACCCCGAGCGGCAGCGCTTCGCCCTCGAGCAAGTCCGCGCCGGCCGCGCACCCCTCGGCAAACCCCCGGCGGGGGCCGAGCCGCCGTTCGACACCCTGGGCTACGGCGAGGTCCTGAGCCGCCTGGCGAGGAACGCCGGGGCGCTGAACGCCGCCGCCGACGGCCTGCTCGCCGCCGCCCCCGACGACTGGCCGGGCGAGGAGCGCCTGGCCGGCATCGCCGCCGACACCAAACTCGTCCGCACCCACTGCCGCTCGATGGACGCCGCGCTCGGGGGGGCCGGCGGCCAACTCCGGGACGACAGCTCGGACGGGCTGGAGCTGCCGCGCAAACCGCCCCGGTCGCTCGCCCCCGCCGGCGCCGGCCGGGCGGTGGCCCTGGCGCGCGGCGTCGCCGCCAAGACCGCCCGCGACCTGCCCAGGGTCGTCTCCGGGGCGTCGGCGGCGCAGCTCCCAGGCCTGACCTGGGCGCGGGTGCACGCCGGCGCCGCGCGCGAGGGGGTGCGGGCGCTCCGGCGCGCCGCCGAGCGGCTTAACGCGGTCGTCGGCGCCTGGGGCCACGACCCGCGAAACGGCCCCTCGGGGGTGCCCGGCACCTACGTCGTGCTCTACCGCCTCCCCGCGCCCGCGCCGGGGCTCGTGGTCGGCGATCTCGGCGCCTTCGACTTCCCGGCCGGGGTGTACGCCTACCTGGGGAGCGCCTTCGGGGCCGGCGGGGTGCGGAAGCGCACCCACCGCCACCTCACGCGCGACTCGAACAAGAAGTGGAACATCGACTGGCTCAAGCCGCTCTGCACGCCCCTGGCGGTGTGGTGGACCCACGACCGCGACAAGGTCGAGTTCGCCTGGGCCGACGCCCTCGCGGCGCTGCCGGGGGCGTCGTTCCCGGCGGCGCGCTTCGGCGCGGGCGACAACAGGAAAGCCGAGGCGCACTTAGTGCGGTTCGGCTCGGCGCCCCCGCTCGAGGAGTTCCGCCGGCTCGCGGGGGCGGACGTGGAGGGCCACGCCCCGGTGCACCGGAAGGCGGTCAGAGGCTGGTCCGGCGCCGGCTGGCCGGTGGCCGCCCCCCGCGAGCGCGGCCGCCGGTGACGCGGGCCGGCGTGGGCGCGGTCTCGGGGGAGGATTCTGGAGTCGCCTCCAGAGTTCGCGCGGGTGTGCGGCCGCCCGCCCCCGCGCCGCGTGCGGCCGGCCCCGCGCCCGTAAAATGCCCCGCCGGCACCGAGCCGCTCGCCCAAGAGCCCGGCCCGGCACCCTAGGAGTTGCCCCTTGCCCCCCCGACGACCCGCCCGGCGCCGCGCGCCCTACCTCCAGACCGTCCACGCCCTCGCGGCCTGCCAGAGCGTGCTCGCGCCCCTGTGCCGGCGCGAGTCGGTGGCCTTCCCGCCCCTGCCCGGCACCGCCTCGGCCGCGCGCGACCTCTGGCTGCTGCGGCTCGGCCAGCTCGCCGCGCTCGGCTGGGCGCCCGTCCAGAGCGCCGAGGCCCGCCGGCGGGCGCTCGCGTGCCCCTGGGGGCTGTTCGGCCTCGCGGGCGCGCCGGAGGGGGCCAGGCCGTGCCGGCTCGCCGGCTGCCCCTCGTGCCACGGCCACGATGTCGCCCTCCTGACCGAGGCCGCGCTCCGCGTGCGCGCGTCCCGCCCCGACCTCGGGCTGCGCCTCGTGACCAGAACCCGCCACGTGCGCGGGCACGCGCTGGGGCGCGAGCTGGACCGCGCCCTCGCCCCGCCCGACCCCGACTGCGGGGGCTACGCGCTCCACACCAGCGTCGCGCGGGGCGGGCGGGACTGGTGCCTCGTCCGCCGCGGCGCGCTCGTGGCCGGCGGCAGCAGGGGGCGGCCGGTGCCCCCCGGCCCGCTGGGGGTCGCCTGGGCCGCCGCGTGGGCGCGGCGCTACCCGCTCGCGCTGCCCCTGACCGAGGCCGAGGCCGACCCCGACGGACGGCGGCTGCTCCTCGCGCTGGGCCTCGCGGGGGGCCGCAACCTCTCCACGCGCACCGGCGTATTCCGCTCCCCGCTCGCGGCCAAGAAGCTCGCGCGATGCCCGGTAGTCATCGCGCCGCGCCACGACCCGACCCGCGCCCAAGATTCGCCCCCCGACGACCCGGTCGATTCCGACTTCGAGGTCGTCGGGGGCGACATCGACTGGGCCACGGTCGTCCCCGACCCCGACCCGGACGGGCCGTCGCCGGCCGACCTCCTCGCCGAGCACATCCTCGACCCGGCCGACCCCGAGACCGGCGACCTCGTCATCCCGATGCCGCCGGGGTGGGGCGAGTACGAGGACATCGAGCCCGACGAGATGGAGTTCGTGCCCCAGTCGGAGGCGGGCGAGTCCCATCTCGCGCTCGGCGAGGACGAGGCCGAGCGCGAGATGGGACTCGAGTCGCCCTGCGAGGTCGTGGCGGACGACCGGGAGCACTGGCGCGTCGCCGACGCGGTCGAGTACTTGCGCGACGGCGGCGCGGGGCCGCTCGCGGCGCCCGCCCGCGCTGTTTTACCCCTCCGGCGACGTAACCCCTTGCCGCCGCGGGGTTCATAACGCCGCTATATTCTATACTTAAAGTAAGGAAGAGGGATGAACACTTCGTATTCATCCCTCTTCCTTACTCCGTACTCCTCGCTTGCGCTCGGGGACTCGGCGCGACCCGGAAGCCGGGTCGCGCCGTAGGGGATTCGATCCCGAGTCGGTCGGGGCGGGGACTCTTACTTCAATCCGGTTTAGGTTTCGAGGTCGCAGCCAAACCCATCTATGTTAGCTATAATTGAAACCCCGAGGACGGCACACCGACGCCAAGGGGCGAACCAGCCTTTATTGTTAGCTAGCGGCCCGTCCGGGGCCGCACCCGAGCTGCTCGGCGCCGAACACCTGGCGGGCTCGCTGCGGGGAATCTGGAGTCGCCTCCAGAGTTCGCCCCGCGGCCGACGCCGACGACCCGCGCCGCCCGGAGTCCAGACGCTGCCGGGGTCTGGCTGCCGCCGCCGGTCCGACCCGCGCGGCGGCGACCGCGTGCGTTCGCACCGG
>CAXTPM010000492.1:0-1400 GCA_964245865.1 uncultured Fimbriiglobus sp.
CATTCTCGGCGTGCGCGTCGAGAGCGGCGTGGCGACCGAGATCACGAGTGACCCCGCCAAGCTCGCGTTCGCCGTCGATGGGGCGCTGTCGCTGGCCCGCACCGGCGCGTTCTTCGCCAACGACCAGGCGCCCCTGACCTCGCGCACAATCCGCAGCTTGAGCCAATCGACGATCACCGAGCGCGAGGTGAACTCCGACCCCAACGTGACCGACCCCAACTCGACGCTGCGCGGCCCTGGGTTCGTCGCGCCGGTGGGCATCGCCGGGCACTTCCCGCCGGGCATCGCCAACGCGCCCCAAGTGGACCTGTTCGCCATCGAGCACACCAACCGCGACGCCACTTACGCCCCCGGCGCCGACGGCATCCGCGGCACCGCCGACGACGTGAAGCTGGCCGAGCGCTTCAACCTCGACCCCGCGTTCGTGCCGGCCGGCGCCGAGTTGAACCCGCCCGACGGCTACGGCGCCGCGTCGGGCACCGGCCCCACCGTGAATGGCATCCCCGTGAGTCAGAGTCGCGGCATCGCCACTTTGCCCGGCGGCATCCCGATCTTCAAGAACGGCCGGCTGGTGGGGGGCATCGGCGTCTTCTACCCCGGCAAGACCGGGTTCGCCACCGAGGAAAATAGTATCCTCGGCACCACCTACGACCCGACCAAGCCCGACCGCAGCATCGAGGCCGAGTGGGTGGCGTTCGGCGCCACGGGGGGAACGCGCTCGGCCATCGGCGGCGTCGATATCACGCCGGTGAATGACCTCGGCGGCGTGCCGCTCCCCGCCGGCATCGGCAGCCCCGCCGGGCGCATCGACCTGGTCGGCCTCACCTTGGATGTGTTCGGCCCCAACGGCGCGGAGAACGGCCGGCGCACGCTGATTAACGAGGCGGCTGCCGTCGGGCGCGGCTCGCCCGACGACGGCGTGAACCTGCCGGTCGCCCCCGGCGGCGCCACCCTGCAGGCCGGCAAGCCGGTGCCCGACGGCTGGCTCGTCACGCCCCACGACGGCGACGGCATCACCAAGGCCGAGGTCGAGCGCATCATCGCCAACGGCATCGACCAATCAACTCGCACCCGCGCCGCGATCCGCCTGCCGCTCGGGAGTCGCGCGAAGTTCGTCTTCGCGGTCGCCGACAACCGGGGCAACATCGTCGGCCTGTTCCGCGAACCCGACGCCACGATTTTCAGCATCGACGTGGCGGTGGCCAAGGCCCGCAACGTCGCCTACTACGCCTCGAACGAGTTGCAGAACGCCGACCGCGTGGACGACCTGCCCAACGGCGTGGCGATGACCAACCGCACCTTCCGCTATTTAAGTTTGCCGCGGTACCCCGAGAGCGTGGAGGGCGCGCCGCCCGGCCCGTTCAGCCAACTCAACGACGGCGGCGTCGATCTGGCCACCG
>CAXTPM010000492.1:1410-4517 GCA_964245865.1 uncultured Fimbriiglobus sp.
GCACCAACTTCCGCGACCCGACCGACCGGCTGAACGCCAACGGCATCGTCTTCTTCCCCGGCAGCGCCCCCATCTACCGCCCGCAGCCCGGCAAGCCCTCGGTGCTCGTCGGCGGCTTCGGCGTCAGCGGCGACGGGGTCGATCAGGACGACGTGGCCACCGAGGCCGGCGCCGGCGGGTTCGAGCCGCTCGGTAGCTTGAGGGCCGACGACGTGCTGGTGCGCGGCGTGCGGCTGCCGTACCAGAAGTTCAACCGCAACCCGGAGGGGTAAGAGTGGGGCCGGTACGCCTCAACCCGCCCCCGCCCCCTCGCCGATACATCCCCCATGCGCACCAAGCTCCCCGTCCTCGCTGTTGGCCTCCTCGCCGCCGCCCTCCCCGTGAGCGCCGACGAGCCGCACCCGCGCCTCCAGCGCTTCGCCGAGCGCACGCCGCCACCCCTGGTGGTGCCGACGCCACAGCCGTGGCCCGACACCGGTCTGGCGCCGCTCGCCCGCTACGTCCGCCCCTCGACGGGAAACGCCCAGACCGGCGGCACCGTCGGCGGCGGCACGCAGTATTTCGGCCGGGTCCACCGGCGCGAGACCGCCCCGCCGGCGACTGCGAGCGTGGGCATCTTCGGCTACGACTTCGCCGGCTTCGGGTTCCGGCCGGGCCGCACGTTCCTCAGCCCGGAGAACGCCGGCGCGGGACCGGGCATCAACCGGAGTTACCGCACCGACGCGGGGTTCTACGCCGACCCGATCGCCAAGCGCCCGGTGCGGAACGCGGTGATCGAGGCGAAGGAGTCCGGCACGAAGGGCCGGGGCGACTAGTCGCCGGAGCGGGGCGGGACTGCCCTGGCCCCGCCGCCGGGGCGCCGTTTCGCGTCGGGCGGTGCCCCGGCCTTCGGCTGGGGCTTGATCTCGAACTCGCACCTCGTCACGACGACGTACCGCGCGTCCCCGATCTGCTCGGACACGGCCGGGGAGACGATCTTCTCCTCACCCGTTTCGGAGCGGCGCGGCAGGTGCTCCTCCGGCGTGGGCGTGTAGTCCGGCTGGTCGCAGACGTGGCAGCGGTCGCGCAGCCGGTCGAAGACCTCCAAAACCGTTTGGCCGTCGTCGTGGCGCCAGACTTCGGCGAGGTTCGGGTTCCAGTACATGAACCCGGCGAAGTCCTTGTACCACTCCTTCTGCCACTCGGCCTCGGCGCGCTGGTTTTCAAGGAGCGCCACGCGGCCCCCCTCGCGGTAAGCGGCGCCGCAGACCATGGCGAACAGGGCGGCGAACAGGCCCGCCACCGCCGGGTTCCGCCGCGCCCACTTCGCCGCCGTCTCGAGTCGCCCCGCCGGCCGCACGCTAATCGGCCGGCCGGCGAGGTACGCGCGCAAGTCGGCCGCGAGTTCCGACGCCCCCGCGTAGCGGTCGCGCGGGTCGAGTTTCAGGCAGTGTTCGGCGACCAGCACCAGGTCGCGCGGCACCCCCCCCGCAACCTTCGAGAGCGGCGGGTACGCCCCCTTCATCACCCGGCCGAGGACCGACCAACTGTTGTCCCCGACGAACGGCCGCTCGCCGGCCAGCAGCTCGTAGAGCATTACGCCGAGGCTCCAGACATCGGCCGGGGGGCCGACGAACTTGGTGCCGCCGGCCTGCTCGGGGGCCATGTACGCCGGGGTGCCGACCACCGCGCCGGTCGCCGTCAGGCCCGCCCCGGCGAGCCGCTTGGCGAGGCCGAAGTCCGTCACCTTCGGCTCGCCCGCCGCGGTCAGCATCACGTTGTGCGGCTTCAAGTCGCGGTGGACGATGCCTTGGGCGTGCGCCGCCGCGACCCCCTCGGCGACCTGGGCCATCAGCTCCGCCGCCCGGCGCGGCTCGAGCTTGCCGGCCCCGGCGAGCGCGTCGAGGTCGCCGCCGGGGCAGAACTCGAGCGCGAGGTACGGCCGGGCGCCGTGCTGGCCGAAGTGGTACACCTCCACCACGTTCGGGTGCCGCACCGCCGCGACGGCCTCGGCTTCCGCGAGGAACCGGATCAGCGCCCGCTCGTTCGCGGCGCCCAGAATCATCTTCAGCGCCACCGGCCGGTTCAAGCCGTCTTGGCGCGCGAGGTACACCACGCCCATGCCGCCGCGCCCGAGTTCGCGCTCCAAGACGTACCCCGGCGGTGCGGCGTTCGCCTCGGGGTGGGGCGCCGCGAGGACAGGACTCGGCGCGTCGGCGGTTTCGCTCGGCGGCATGGCAGCTTCCCGGAGGTGAGGCTGTCATCCTACCGGCCGCGGCGGGGTCGCGTCCAGCAAAACCGGCGCGCTTGCAGGCCCGTGCGGCGCTTACCAGCCTGAGGCCCGGCCTTTCCGCAGCCGGCCACCGAGCGGCCTTGAACGCCGTTCGGCCGGGCCGCCCCCTCTGCAGAGGGGGCGGCCCGGCCGAACGGTGATTGGTGTCCCATTACCCGGCTAGGACTCGAACAGCCCCCCGAAACCCCGACGAATACCGCGGTTCCCGAGAACCGCGCTGCAGAATCCGGTGCAGTTGCCGACAGTGCCAGTTTAGGGCGAGTCGCGCCGGCTGCTGCTAACTCAGTGACAGCCGCGCTGCTGGCGGTTCTGACGGCCGAGCAGCGGGCGGAGTTGCTGCGGCTGCTGGCGGCGCCGGGGGGCAGTTGAGACAACGGATCGGGGCGCGATTGTGCCCCGTCTTGGCCGCGCGGTGCGTCGCGGTGCGCCCCCCCGAGCCGGGGGGCGGCTGCGCGTCCGGTCGCCGCGCCCGACGCGAGAAACGAAATTGACGCGGGAAGTCCGGCCGGCTACGGCCGGGATCACGGCCGCCCACGGCGCCCTCAAGCGACTGACGCACTAGACAGGGGCCGTACCGAAGCCGCAGAAGCCCACAAGTCGCAGCACCTGGAAGGTTCCAACGCCGGGCGTGGCGCGAAATGCAGTGCAGTCGCCCCCGACGCCCACGCCCTGCTGAATGGCTACGCCGACTCGGCCGCAGTCGATTCGGCGTGACGAGCAATGCCCGACGGTGGTCGCCGGGTAGTGATTGCCGTCGTTCAAAGCGCGTCTCCTGCCCCCGTGGGGGCGACTGCCGTCGCCTCGACGACGCGCTGCCGTCAGGTTCCGCGACATC
>CAXTPM010000493.1:0-1541 GCA_964245865.1 uncultured Fimbriiglobus sp.
ACGAGAAGACCGGCTGGGGCTGGAAAATCCAGGGCACCGTGAAGGCCAAGGACAAGGGGTCCGACGGCTCGGTGCCGCGCAACATGCGCTTCGACCAGGAGTGGCTCTGGCACCCGAGCTACACCGTGTGGGCGGGCCTGCCGGGCGGCGATCACGCCGAACTCGCCGGGCGATTGAGTGAGCGGCGCTGGCACTACACGCCGTGCCTGGGACTGGCGTTCCTGTTCGCCGACCTGACCGACTTCGCCGAGTGCGAGGCGGCCGAGTTGCCCGACGGGGTCCACACCGTGCGCACACTCGCGCGGCAGGACTCGGGCGTCATCGATCTCGGCGCCGCGACCGGGTCCGGCGCGGCGGTGGTGTCGCTGCGCATGCCGCGCTCGGCCACGGCGGGCCGGGTGTTCGGCCACGCGGGCTACTGGCACGAGCACAAAGGCAGCCCGTTCCCGCTGCGGACGGCCGACGCCTTCGAGTGCAGCGGGGAGGCGGTGACGTTCCTGTGAGCGAAATCCGATCGCACCCCGACCGGGACTTGGCCCAACACCTTGCGGAGATTCGCGCCGCTGCGGCGTTCATCTGGCGGCGGCACGGCTCGCGCCTGCCCGAGCTATCGCCCGAGGCATTGTGCTGGTTCGACTGGGCGGTGAGGTTCCACGATATCGGCAAGGCCGCGCCGCAGTTCCAGGAATACATCGCCGCCCCTGACAAGTACCGGGGCAATCCCAGGGACAAGGCGCACACGCCGCTCTCGACGCTCTACGCGCTCCTGTACCAGCCCGAAACTACCTGGGACTGGCGCACGCGCCTGGCGGTGGCGCAGGCGTGCTACGGTCACCACGGCCGCTTCCGCGACGGCGAGGAGTTCGACGGCGACTTCTCGTCGCAGGAGGTGCTGTTCGAGAAGCAGTTGCGGAAACTGGACCACCCCGCGCTGTGCCGGGCCGTGGGGGTGACTCTTCCGCAGTTCGGCGCGGCCGACGCCGGCGACCTCGTGGCCGACGCCTCCGACGAGTTGCAGCGTTTGCTCGGTGCGTTGCAGGACTCGCCGGCGCTACCACTCGACCAGAAGGTGCGCTACCGCCTCCTAGTCCAGCTCGCGTTTTCGGTGCTGCTGGAGGCCGACAAGGCGTTCCTGGCGGTCCCGCCGGCGGACCTGCCGACGTACCTGCGGGACCGGGGCGCCGCGATGCCGCCGGCGCGGGTGGCCGAGTACGTCGGCGGCAAGCCGGGGGCGGCGGTCAACGGCCTGCGCGCGGAGGCGCGGGCGGCGCTCGACGCGGGGGCCGGCGCGGCGAACCCGGTCTGCACGCTCACCCTGCCGACCGGCACGGGCAAGACGCTGTTGGGGGCGACGTGGGCCTTGCGGCAGCGCGAGGAGGTGTACCGGCTCACCGGGGCGTACCCGCCGGTGGTCGTGGTGCTGCCGTTCCTGGCGGTCATCGAGCAGACCGAGGCCGAGTACCGGGCGCTGTTCCCGGCCCTCGCCCCGGCCGGCGAGATGGTGAGCTACCACAGCCTGAGCGACCGCACCTACCCCGCCG
>CAXTPM010000493.1:1551-4485 GCA_964245865.1 uncultured Fimbriiglobus sp.
CGAAGGCGCGGCCGGGCGAGAAGGCGCAGGGCTTCTTCCTCGACACCTGGCAGGCGGACCTCGTCTTCACGACGTTCGACCAACTCCTGCTGGCACTCTTGTCACCGAAGGCGCGGCACCAGATGCGCTTCCACCACCTGGCCGACGCGGTGGTCGTGATGGACGAGGTGCAGGCACTGCCGCCCGTGCTGTGGGAGCCGCTGCGGCTGGTGTTCGGCGAACTCGTCCGGCTGGGCGCGACGCGGCTCCTGGCGATGTCGGCGACGCAGCCGGGGTTCCTGCCCGAGGCGGCCGAGTTGGCGGGCGATCCTGCGGCGTTCTTCGCGCGGATGACCCGATACACCCTGAGGTTGCGGCTTGAGTGCGTGTTGTTCACCGGGTTCGTCGCGGAGTGCAGAGCGAGGCTGCGCGCCGAGTGGTCGGCGGGTCGGGTGATGCTGGTGATGAACACGCGACGCAGCGCCAAGAGGCTGCGGCGGGAACTCGCGCCGGTGGCGGCGGAACTCGGCCTCGATTTGCTGTTCATTTCGGCCGACGTGACCCCGGCCGACCGCCTTGAGGCGATTCACACGATCAAGCTCAACCGGCCCTGCC
The DNA here is from genome assembly GCA_964245865.1 of uncultured Fimbriiglobus sp. Taxonomy (GTDB): domain Bacteria; phylum Planctomycetota; class Planctomycetia; order Gemmatales; family Gemmataceae; genus Fimbriiglobus. The sequence goes on from CAXTPM010000493.1 coordinate 2,146, forward strand.
TGGTGGTCGCAACGCAGTGCGTGGAGGCGGGGGTCGATATCGACCTCGACCTCGTGGTGCGCGACTTCGGGCCGCTCGACTCGGTGGTGCAAGTCGCCGGGCGCTGCAACCGCTCGGGCAGGCTCCCGCGCGGCGTGGTCGAGGTCGTGAACCTCGCGGACGACGAGAGGCCGAACGGGCGGCGGTTCTGCGAGTACGTGTACGACGCGGTCTTGCTCCAGGAGACCGAGGCGATCCTGGCCCGGCACCCCGAGGTCAACGAGGAGGGCGTGTACCCCCTGACGCAAGAGTATTACGCCGCGCTCGCGGCGAAGAAGGACACCGGGGCGGCCGTGGCCAAGAGTTGGGCCGAGTGGCGCGAGGTCGAGGCGGTGCGAAAACTTCTGCGGGGAGCGGAGTTGCCGAAGGTCACGTTCGTGGTGGCCGACCGCGACCCAGGACTCGAGGCCGGGCTGGTCGCGGCGATCGCCATGCCGGGGCGCTGGGAGAAGCGCGACGCGGTGCGGAGGCTGGCCGCGCGGGTGGCCAGGGTGAGCGTCCAGGTCCACGCTCGCGCGGGACTCGAACCCTGCCACTACGCCCGGCCCTTCCCCGCGAACGCCCGCGACGGCGAGGAGTGGTTCTGGCTCCTGGACGCCGATCATTACAGCGCCGACGAAGGCATCATGATCGACCCCGAGGCCGGCGACCCGAGCGAGTCGTGGGGCGCGATCTTTTAAGTGGGGGTGTCGGATGGTCCCGCTCGAACTCGCGCCGCCCGAGGCGCAGCCGATCCCGCTGACGGTGACGCACGTTCTGGAGCACCTGTTCTGCCCGCGCTTCACCTACTTCGAGTACGTGCTGCTCGTGCCCGAGCACCAGGGCCGGCGGGGGCTGGTCCAGCGCGGCCGGGACGCGCATGTGGAGCGGCGGCGGACCAACCCGTCGTACTTGAGGCGCAAGATCGGCGTCACCGAACGCCGGTTCGACGTGCCGCTCGCCTCCCAGGCGCTGGGGGTGCGGGGGAGCGTCGACGAGGTGCTGACCCTCGCCGACGGGACGATGGCGCCCCTCGACTACAAGTTCGCCGAGGCGCCCAAGAAGGTCTTCGAGAACCAGAAGGTCCAGGCGGCGCTCTACGGCCTGTTGATCGCCGAGGCGTTCGGGGTCCCGGTGACGCGGGCGTACCTGTGCTACACGCGCTCGTCGCACCGCCTGGTCGAGCTGCCCCTGGGCGAGCGGGAGTACGGCCGGGCGCGCTCGGCGCTCGCGGAAGTCCTCGAGGTGATCCGGGGCGGCTACTTCCCGCCGGCGACGCCCTGGCAGGCCCGCTGCCGGGACTGCTGCTACCGGAATATCTGCATCCGCTGAGCCCGGCGGCGCAACCCTTGACGCCGCACGCGAGTTGCGGCACAATCACCCTGCGACCGGACCCCGGACCGGGGCGGCGTGCGGGGATGCCGGGGGCTGCGAGTTGCCGAATCACCACCACAAGATCGGAGGCCAAATCTTGAGCCCGCAGTCGGTTACGGCCGAAAAGCCGTGCGAGATGGAGTTCCAGCAGAACAAGGTTTGAAACTCTTGACCGACTCGATTCGGCGAGCGACCTTCCCGCCGTGCGAGATGGAGTTCCAGCAGAACAAGGTTTGAAACCCCGCTTCTATGGCGACGGACTGCCCGCGCAGCGGGGTGCGAGATGGAGTTCCAGCAGAACAAGGTTTGAAACCCGGCCCGCCGCCGGGCTTGGCGGCGGTGATGGCCGTGCGAGATGGAGTTCCAGCAGAACAAGGTTTGAAACCCGATGGCGCGGATCGTCGGCACCCGCAGCGTCTCGCGGGTGCGAGATGGAGTTCCAGCAGAACAAGGTTTGAAACACGTTCTTCGCCGAGTGCCGCCGCCGCCCGCCGGCCGGTGCGAGATGGAGTTCCAGCAGAACAAGGTTTGAAACTTCCCCAGCCGCCCGCCCGCCGCCGTCTGGATGCGCGTGCGAGATGGAGTTCCAGCAGAACAAGGTTTGAAACACCAAGTGAGTTTCGCGGCCAACGACTACACGATGGCCGTGCGAGATGGAGTTCCAGCAGAACAAGGTTTGAAACACGCTGGTCGATGACCTCATCGACCTCGACCCGCCGGCGGAATCGAGTGCGAGATGGAGTTCCAGCAGAACAAGGTTTGAAACCCGGCGGAAGGGGTGGCGCCGTGACCTGTACCCCCGGTGCGAGATGGAGTTCCAGCAGAACAAGGTTTGAAACCGTAACGCGGTACTGCCGGTGCTGTCGTCGCACGGGTGTGCGAGATGGAGTTCCAGCAGAACAAGGTTTGAAACACCTTAAGCAAGACCGGCGAAACGGGGGTGCCGTC
>CAXTPM010000494.1:0-4475 GCA_964245865.1 uncultured Fimbriiglobus sp.
GCGGAGTTGCTCCCCGTCCGGCAAGTGGCGGCAGTCGCGGCCGGGGCGGCGGCGGGGGCGGCGGTCGCGGCCGGGGCGCCGTCGGCGTGGCGGCAGGCGCGGGGCGGGTTCGGGAAACTCACAGCGGGGGGCCGGGCGTGATCTCGCACTTCTTCATCGACCGGCCGATCTTCGCGTCGGTGCTGTCGATCGTCGTCGTCCTCGCCGGCGGGGTCGCAGCCGCGACGCTGCCGATCGCCCAGTACCCGGACGTGACGCCCCCCACCGTGGTGGTGAGTGCGATGTACCCCGGCGCGAACAGCACCGTGGTCCGCGACACCGTCGCCGCCCCCATCGAGGAGCAGGTCAGCGGCGTCGAGGGGATGCTGTACATGTCCTCGACGAGCACCAACGACGGCACCTACACCCTTACCGTGACGTTCAAGCTCGGCACCGACCCGGACATCGCCCAAGTCCTGGTGCAGAACCGCGTCAGCCTCGCGCAGCCGGTGATCCCGGAGCTGGTGCAGCGCGAGGGGGTGGTGGTCAAGAAGCAGTCGCCGAACACGCTGATGATCGTGAACCTGGTGTCGCCCGGCAACCGCTACCCCGACACGTATTTAAGTAACTACGCCACGATCGAGGTGCGCGACGAACTCGGGCGACTGCCGGGGGTCGCGGGCGTGGGATACCTCGGGCAGCGCGACTACTCGATGCGGGCGTGGCTGGACCCGGCGAAGCTGGCGTCCTTGGGGCTGACGGCCTCGGACGTGGTCGCGGCGATCGGGCAGCAGAACGTGCAGGTCGCGGCGGGGCAGATCGGCCAGCAGCCGGTGCCGCGCGGCCAGCAGTTCCAGCTCACGATCAACACGCGCGGGCGGCTGGTGGACCCCGAGGAGTTCGGCGACATCATCGTCAAGGTCGGCCAGGGGGGGCCGGCCGGGGCCGACGCCTCGGGGTCGGGGGCGACGCTGGGCACCGGCCTGGCGGCGGGCGACCCGGCCCCGGCCACCGCGACCCCGGCGGCGACCAGCGGCACGGCGGCGACGAGCGTCGGCCAGTCGGCGGCGGTGGTGCGCCTGCGCGACGTGGTCACAGTCCCCCGCGAGGTCGCCGACGCCGGGGGGCGCAAATCGACCGTCGGCGGCGTCCAACTCGGCGCCCAGCAGTACGACCAGACCGCCACGCTCGACGGCGAGCCGACCGTGGCCCTGACCGTGTTCGGCCTGCCGGGGGCCAACGCCATCAACACCGCCGCGAGCGTCTACGCCAAGATGGAGGAACTCAAGAAGCGCTTCCCGGAGGGGGTCGATTACCAGATCGTCTACGACACCACGCCGTTCGTCCGCCAGTCGGTGGTCGAGGTGTTCAACACCCTCCGCGACGCCGTGATCTTGGTGGCGATCGTGGTGCTGGTGTTCCTGCAGAGCTGGCGCGCGGCGATCATCCCGCTGGTCGCCGTGCCGGTCGCGGTGGTCGGCACGTTCGCGGTCATGGCGGCGGCGAAGTTCTCGCTCAACAACCTCACACTCTTCGGTCTGGTGCTGGCGATCGGGATCGTGGTCGATGACGCGATCGTGGTGGTCGAGAACGTCGAGCGCTGGCTGGAGCAGGGTCTCAGCCCGCGCGACGCGACCCGCAGGGCGATGGAGGAGGTGACGGGGCCGGTGGTGGCCATCGCGCTGGTGCTCTCGGCGGTGTTCGTGCCGGCGGCGTTCATCGGCGGCGTGACGGGGCAGTTCTTCCGCCAGTTCGCCGTCACCATTGCCGTCTCGACGCTGATTAGCGCGTTCAACTCGCTGACGCTCTCCCCCGCGCTGGCGGCGCTGTTGCTGCGGCGCAAGGGCGAGGGGCGGGACTGGCTGACGCGCGGCCTGGACTTCCTGCTCGGCTGGTTCTTCCGGCTGTTCAACCGGGGGTTCGCCGCCGGCACGGGCGCCTACACGGCCGTGGTCGCCCGGCTGGTGCGGCTGAGTGCCGTGGTGCTGTTGGTGTACGCCGGGCTGCTGGTGCTGACCTACACCGAGTTTATGCGCACCCCGACCGGGTTCGTGCCGCAGCAGGACAAGGGGTACCTGCTTTTGAACGTGCAGTTGCCCGACTCGGCGTCGGGGGAGCGCACCGACCGGCTGATGGCCCGGATCGAGCGGGCGGCGCTCGCCACGCCGGGGGTGGCGCACACCGTCGGCATTTCGGGGCAGTCGCTGGTGCTGGGGGCGAACGCGCCGAACCTCGGGTCGATGTACGTGATGCTCAAGCCGTTCGCCGAGCGGCCGTGGCGCACCGCCGAGGCCGTGGCGCGCGACCTGGAGGCGACGTGCCGCACGGAGGTGCGCGGCTCGTCGGTGCGGGCGTTCGGCGCGCCGCCGATCGAGGGGCTGGGTACCACCGGCGGGCTGAAGCTCGTGGTCGAGGACCGGGGCGGGGCCGGGGCGGCGGAACTCCAGCGCGTCAGCGACCAGATCGTCGCCGACGGGGCCGCGACCGGCGCGGTGCAGGGGCTGTTCAACTCCGCCCGGTTCGACACGCCGTGGGTCTACCTGGACATCGACCGCACCAAGTGCCTGTCGCTGGGGGTGAGTGTTTCGGACGTGTTCGACGCGCTGCAGTACAACCTCGGGTCGTACTACGTCAACAACTTCAACCAGTTCGGCCGCAACTGGCAGGTGAACGTGCAGGCCGACCCGCTGTTCCGCGACCGCGTCCGGGATGTCGGGCAGCTCCAGGTGCGCAGCTCGCGCGGGCAGATGGTGCCGCTGCGCTCGGTGCTGAAAGTCACGGACACGAGCGGGCCGGTGTCGGTGACGCGGTACAACCTCTACCCGGCGGCGGTCATCAGCGGGGACGTGGCGGCCGGGGCGAGTAGCGGCGAGGCGGCCCCGCGCCTCAAGGCCGCCGCCGACGCGGCCCTGCCCCGGACGATGGCCGCGAGCTGGACCGAGTTGCAGTTCCTCCAGGACCAGGCCGGGAACAGCGCGCTGTACGCCTTCGCCCTGGCGGTGGTGTTCGTGTTCCTGGTGCTCGCCGCCCAGTACGAGAGCTGGCGGCTGCCGCTGGCGGTGATCCTGGTGGTGCCGATGTGCCTGCTGTTCGCGGTGACGGGGGTGAACCTCGCGGGGCAGGAGATGACGGTGTTCACGCAGACCGGGTTCATCGTGCTAGTAGGATTGGCGTGCAAGAACGCGATCCTGATCGTCGAGTTCGCCAAGCAGCGCCAGGACGAGGGGGAGGACGCGGCGGCGGCGGCCGTGGACGCCTGCCGGCTCCGCATCCGGCCGATCCTGATGACGAGCTTCGCGTTCATCCTGGGGGTGGTGCCGCTGGTGATCGCCCAGGGGGCCGGCGCGGAGATGCGCCGCAGCCTCGGGGTGGCGGTGTTCGCCGGCATGCTCGGGGTGACGCTGTTCGGGGTGTTCCTCACGCCGGTCTTCTACCGGGCCGTTCAGTTCGGCGCCCGCAGCGCAGGCAAACCCGAGGCACCGCCGGCGGGCGCGCCCCGAACTCCTACGGACCTCAAAAGACAACTTCCCGGCGAGGGGGGGGCGTCCGCCCCTGAGCCACTCCGACACTTGCTGCATCCGAGCCTGGCACCAGACTCGGCTCCCGGCGGACCTACCCAGCCCGACGCGACTCGCGGCGGACTCGCCCCAGGCTATGTGGCCGACCCGGTCGCCCCCTCGCCGCCGCCGAACTAGAGCACTCCTCAGGTAGGTCCGCCGATTCTGGTTCCGGGCTGTGTCTGTTCTCTCACCGGGGCGGGGGATGCGGGCGTGATCAATGGACCTGCGCGAGCGGGTCTTGGCGGCGTGCGACGACGGGATGGGCGCGGGCGAGGTAGCCGAGTTCTGGTGCGGTCGGCGTCGAGGCCGACCAACCGCCAGGCGTCGAGCGCGGACGCCTCAAGGGTCGCCAAGTCCTTGTAGACGCGGTTGGACCGAAAGTGCCCCTGGAGGTAGTGCCGCGGCCACCCGACGGGGTTCGGCTCCGGCGAGTAGGGCGGCAGCGTCACTGCAGTGACGTTAGCCGGCGCGCGGAGTGCCTTCGACGAGGAGTCGCGCCCGGCCCCGTCCCGCACCAGCACCACGCGCGTCCCCTCTGGGACCGACTCGGCGGGCTAGCCGAGGAGTCGCTGCACCGCCTCGGTGTCCAGCCCCCGCGTGACGGCGGACCCCGCCCGGCCCGCCGCGGCGCGAGTCCCGGCCCTACCTCCGTTTGCACGTCGCGCGGGTACTGGTATCGCGGAGCCTTCGTCGGCAGTACGCTGAAAATCTCTCGCAGGGGGCGGTACGGTGGCCACCAAACCAGCCGCCCCGAGTTTGTCGGAATCGATGCTCATCGCTGTGCCCGTGTTGGGGGGCGTCAACTGGCCGCTGGCGGGTCGTGCAAAGCCCCACGACAGATGCCAGACTGTGTGGAGCTTGGTTGCCGTCACGGACTTGGGTTCCGCTTCCCCTGCTGTCGCTTCTGGGTCTTCCGCCCCGGCCGGTAGCCCGCTT
>CAXTPM010000495.1:0-4465 GCA_964245865.1 uncultured Fimbriiglobus sp.
GACGCAACCGGCAGGGTCGGGATTTTCGGCAGGAGTTGCCGGGAAGATCACCCCGTCGCCGTTCGCCCCGCCCGCGGCTATCCTATCCCCCGCCCGCACCTCCCCTCCGTCACTCCCCGCCGGACGCCGCCATGAACCGCCGCACCTTCCTCGCCACGTCCCTGGCCGCGCCCGTCGTCGCCGCGGTCGGCCCGCGCATCCTGGGCGCGACCGACAAGGCCGGCAGCCAGACGCCGCGACTCGGCAGGGGCGAGCACACCTACGAGTGGCACCAAGTCTTTGCCGAGTTGCCCAACGGCCTGGAGTGGCAGACGACGCACAACGTCGCGGTCGATGCGGCGGGCCTGGTGTACGTCAGCCACCAGGGGATCGGCAAGAAGGTCGATACGGTGTACGTCTTCGAGCCGGCGGGGAAGTTCGTCCGCAGCTTCGGCAAGGCCTGGCACGGCGGCGGGCACGGCCTCGACATCCGCAAGGAGGGCGGCGAGGAGTTCGTCTACCTCACCAACACCTCGGCCAGCCCGAAGGTGGTGAAGGCCACGCTCAAGGGCGAAGTCGTTTGGGCCAAGGAGCGCCCCGAGGTGCCGGAGTACGCCGACAAGGCGAGGCGCTATACCCCCACCAACATCGCGTTCCACCCCGACGGCGGGTTCACGGTCGCCGACGGCTACGGCAGTAATTACTGTTTGCAATACGACGCGAAGGGCGAGTTCGTTCGCCTGTTCGGCGGCACCGGCGAATCCGACGGCCAGTTCCGCACCCCCCACGGCCTCTGGACCGATTCCCGCAGCGGCACGCCGAAACTGGTGGTATGCGACCGCGCCAACGCCCGCCTCCAGACGTTCTCCCTCGACGGCAAACACGAATCGACTTCGCCCGTCGGGGCAACGCTGTTCCCCGCGAACATCGACACCAGGGGCGACGTGATGCTCGTCGCCGACCTGCACGCGCGCGTGAGCCTGTTCGGCCCCGGCAGCGAGGTGATCGCGCACCTTGGCGACGACCCGGCCTGGCGCGCGAAAGTCCTAGGGGACAAGATGTCGCTCCGCACCAAACCCAACGAGTGGGTGGCCGGGAAGTTCACGCACCCGCACGACGCCTGCTTCGACGCGGCGGGGAACATTTACGTGACCGAGTGGGTCGCCGGCGGGCGGGTGGTGTTCTTGAAGAAGGTGGGCTAGCCATGCGCGGCAACTTTACGCTCGAGTATTGGCAAGACGGCGAGTACCTCGTCGGGCGCCTGGTCGAAGTGCCGGGGGTGTTCAGCCAGGGCGCGACGATGGCGGAACTCTTGGAGAACATCCAAGACGCCTACGAACTCATGGTCACGCAGGAGCGCAGCCCGGCCCCGCCGGCGGCGCGGCGGCAGCCGGTCGAACTGGAAGTCTGAAGCGCCGGGCTTTCGTGCGCGAACTCCAGCGCGCGGGGTGCGAGTTCGTCCGGCACGGCGGGCGGCATGACCTCTACCGCAACCCCGCGACCGGCCGGCAGGCTCCGGTGCCCCGGCACGGCGAACTGCCCGAAAGCCTTTGCCGGCTAATCCGCAAGCAACTCGGGCTGGCGGGGGACGAACCCGAGTCTCCCGTGCCGGACGCAGGGGCGCCGCCGTTGCCCCCGCCGCCCCCCGCCGGTTAAGCGGTTGACCCCCGGCGCGTGCGCCCGAACAATGGCCCGAGCGTCCGCCCCGACCCCGCCGAGACTCCCGCCGTGATTTGCCCCCGCTTGACGCCGATTGCCGTGCTGGTGTGCCTCGCCGGCTGCTCCGAGGCGCCCACGGCCACGACGTATGTCGCCCCCAAGGAAAGCGTGAAGGCCGGCGGGACTACCGCGCCCGAGACCGGCGCCCCCAAGGGCGGCGCGGGGCCGGCGATGGGTGGGATGGGGATGGGTTCGCCGCCGAGCGCGGGCAGCGTAGCGGCTAAGCCCGGCGAGCCGGCGCGGACACTCGCGGCCATGATTCCCGTCGGCGACAAGTACGCCTACTTCGCCAAGCTCACCGGCCCCGAGGCGCTCGTCGAGAAAAACGCGGCGGCGTTTAAGGCGTTCGTGGCGACCATCCGCGTCGGCGCGACTCCCGAGGAGAAGCCGACCTACGGTGAGGCGCCCGCCGGGTGGCGCAAGCAGCCCGACCGGCAGTTCCGCGTCGTCACCTTCCAGGTCGGCGAGCCGGGGGCCGCACTCGACGCGGTGGTCAACGGCCCGTTCGCGGGGAGTGTGCTCGACAACGTGAACCGCTGGCGGAACGAAGTCAGCCTGCCCCCCCTCCAACAGGGCGAACTTGCCGCCAACGTGACGCCGCTCGCACTCGGCCCCGTCCAGGCCACCTACGTGGACCTGCGTGGCACCGCCTCCGGCGGCGGCATGGGCGCCCCCGGCAAAGGGCCGTTCCAGAAGTGACCCCGCTATGATAGCTTAGCCGACCGCCGACTCCCTCCCCCCTCCTCAAGTGCCGCGTGGAGTTCGCCCCGCGCGGCAGGAGAGTCTCCGAATGAGCATTGCCCTGCCCGAGTCGCCTGACCTCGACACCTCCGCCGAGGCGCCGCGTCCGGCCCGCAAGCCGTCGGCCAGTCCGCTGCGGCGCCCCTTCGTGGCGGTGCTCACGCCCCTGGCCTCCTTGAAGCTGACCGTCGGGCTGTTCGCGCTTTCGATGCTTCTGGTGTTCTTCGGCACCATCGCGCAGAAGGACAACGGCATCTGGACAGTGATCGACGACTACTTCTGGTCGAACTTCGTGTTTGTCAAGGCCCAGCTCGTCGTGCAGTTCCTGCAAGTGTTCTTTCAGTGGCCCGCCGAGGGGACGGTCCTGAGTGACCGCATCGGCTTCTGGCTCCCCGGCGGCAAGTTGCTCGGCGGCGTGATGCTCCTGAACCTGCTGGCCGCGCACCTGGTGCGCTTTCGCGCGGTGCAGACGTACCGCGAGATCAAGCAGGGTTTCGCCGAAGGCCGCGGCCTTCGCACGCTGGCGCTGGTGTTCGCCAAGCGCGGCGGTACCTGGGCGATCCACTCGGGGCTGGTGCTGCTATTCCTCGGCGAGGCCGGCACCCGCGTCGGGCAGATCGAACAGCGGATGCAGATTTCGACCAGCGAGACGGCGAATTACGCGTTCCACACGCGCGACACCGAACTCGCCGTCATCGACCGCTCGCGGCCCGACGGCGACCGCGTGGCGGTGATCCCCGACAAGCTGCTGCGCCACGCCGCCAAGAACAAGACGCGCCTCGAAGTCCCCGGCACCCCGTTCGACGTGACGGTCGATGACTACTACGCCAACTCGGACCTGCACCCCAACACGACCGACGACCGGGCCACGGCCGGGCACGCCGTGACCCGGCGCCTGAAGCTGGCCCGCGTCCCCGAGGGGTCGGGCGTCGGCACCCAGAAGCTCGACACGCCGGGGGCGTACGTGACCGTGTACCGCCGCGAAACCGGCGAGGCGGTCGGCACCTACGCGGTGAGTATTTTGTTCGAGCTGCTCGGGCGCCCGCTGCCGCCCCAAGACATCGAGGGCGGCTACGACCTGGCACTCCGGTTCAAGCGCGACTACAAGCCGTTCTCGCTCACCCTGAATGAGTTCAAGCAGGAACTCTACGCCGGCACCAACATCCCGCGCGGGTTCAGCAGCCGGCTGCGCCTGCTCGACGAGGGGCAGGGCGAGGACCGCGAAGTCCTGATCCAGATGAACGAGCCGTTCCGCCACCGGGGCGAGACGTACTACCAGGCCGACTTCGACCACGACAGCCCCGTGCCGCGCTACACCGTCTTGCAGGTGGTGCGCAACCCCGTGTGGTGGGTGCCGTACGCGTCGTGCGTCCTGGTCACGCTCGGGATGCTGATTCACTTCGGATACTACTTCGTGCAGTTCCTCGCCCGGATTGCGCGGGGCGGCGTGGCCCCCCAGGCGAGCGGCCACCCGACCGTGCCCTACGTCTCGCCGCTGCCGCGCCCGACGCGCCTCGACTGGCTCGCCGCCGGCGGGCTGGTGGCCGGGCTGGTGCTGTTCTACTTCGGCGGCATCGCCCGGCAGGAGCCGGTGGCGCGGCTGAACCTCGGCGAAGTCGGTTCGATCCCCGTGCTGGACGGCGGGCGCGTCAAGCCGCTGGACTCCGTCGCGCGGTGGGCGCTGCGCACGATCAACAAGGCCGAGCAGTACACCGACGGCTCGGTGACGCCCAAGAAAGCCCGCCCGGCCATCGAGTGGTTCATGGACCACGCCGCGGCGCCCCAGGGCGTCCAGGGCGCCCTGCAGGGCGCCCCGGCGGTCGCCGAGGTTGGCGCCGAGGCCGAGCGCTCCGCGCAGCATCAGCGTCGCGGCGGGCGCAGGATGGCCAGCTGGCGCGACTGCGCGAGCAGGACGCCGTCGGCGCCCCACAGCTCGCCGTCCTCCTCGAAGAGCCCGTCGGCCGAGGTGCGCGAGGAGAAGCGGCCGAGCACGAAGCCGCCCGGCGCCGCGCTGCGCCGGCGGAAG
>CAXTPM010000496.1:0-3646 GCA_964245865.1 uncultured Fimbriiglobus sp.
CGGACCGGGACCGAGGCGACGGGCGCGGGGGGGGCCGGGCCGGCGACGGGGGCGAGTCGTGAGCGACCCCGGCGGGGCAGAGGCGACTGGCGGCGAGACTGACCAAGGCACTGGGGGAGGGCTGAGCGATGGCGGACACCAAATCTAACTGCGAGGCGACGGTGGAACTACCGAAGTGCGGCGACGCCGTGCTGTACTACCCGCAGTTCGGGCGGCGCCCGCGCGCCGCCGTCGTCGATCTCGACATCGGGGCCGGCAAAGTCGATCTCGTGGTGTTCGCGCACCAGGGCGTACCTGCCGTGTACCTTCAGGGGGTTCCGTTCCACGCGGCACTGCCCCCGGCTCCCGGCTACGGGGCGCCGTTCTGCACGCCCCGCCGCATCCCGGCGGATCGGCCGGCCCCGGCGGGCACTATTCCCGCCGGCATCGCGGGCCACGAGGGGAAGAAGTACCTGCGCACGGTGCGGTGCGCCCTCACCGGCGAGACCGTCAGCGCCGACGTGTACGAGGTGCTGAGCGCCTGGGGCGTGACGTGCCCGGCGACTCAGCACGCGCTGAAAAAGCTGCTGGCGGCGGGCCAGCGGGGCAAGGGCGACCGGTTGGCGGACTTGCGGGGCGCGCTGGCGGCGGTGTCGCGCGCGATCGAACTCGAAGAAGGGAACGGCTGAGCCGTGGCGACTGAATCAAGTGAGTCGCTGGCGCCCGGCACTTGGCACGAGCGGATTAGCTGGGCCGACCGGCTCGCGCTCCGGCCGCTGGACTGGGTGGACGTGTCGCGCGACAACGGGGAGGTGGTCCGCTACGTCGTCACCCGCGAGCCGTGGCCGCTGGGTCACGGCACTTATGTGATCGGGCTGGAAGGCGTGTCGGGCGGGTACGATTTAAGGCGGGTGGTGGCGATCAACCCGGCGAACCGGAAGGGGGGCTGAGCGGTGGCTGTCTATGTGGATGACATGTACGCGCCGTTCCGGGGCATGAGAATGTGCCATCTCATCGCCGACTCGCGCGAGGAACTGGACGCGATGGCCGACCGGATCGGCGTTGCGCGGAAGTGGGTCCAGTACCCCGGCACCTACCGCGAGCACTACGACGTTGGGATCGGCGCGCGGGCTAAGGCGGGAGCGGCGGGAATCCTAACGGGGGAGAAGTGATGCCGAAATACAGGGTTTATGGCAAGATTACGGCGAGCAAGTACCTCGGCGAGTACGAGGCCGATTCGGCGGACGAGGCGGAAGAAATGGCGATCGACGAGCACGGCAGCATCACCCTGTGTCACCAGTGTTCGGGCGAGTGCGCGGACCCCGAAATCCACGAGTGCGATGTGGAGGAAATCGGGACAGGGGAGGACGAGGCGTGATCTACCACGTGCGAGTGAATGCCTCGGGCGAAGGGGTGTGGAGCGGCGGGAACCCTAACGGGGGAGAAGTGATGCGACTGCAAGTCTGCGGGGACGGCGAGGGCGAGTGCGTCCACTTTGACGCACTCGCCCTCGCGCAAATCCCCGACCGGCCACCCGATATGGCGGCGCCGGCCGGGGACAACCACTGCTACCTCGACTGCGGCATGACGTGGTTCACGCGCGGCGAGGCGAAGGAATTGGCCGCGCGTCTGAACAGGTGGGCCGAGACGGGCAGCCTCAAGCTGGAGGGGGAGTGATGCGCGTGGTCTGCGTCGGTGGCGTGGGGGAGTGCCTGTACCTGCACGGGCGGCGGGGCGGGTCGCCGGAGGCGCCGCTGGCCGTCGCCGGGGGCAAGTACGCGGGCCTCGTGCGCGTCGGGGGCGAGTACCTGCGGCCCGAGGAGCTGCGCGAGCTGGGGGAGCGACTGATTCGCTGCGCTGGAACGGGCAGCCTCAGACTGGAGTCCGACTCGTGAGCCGGCCGCCGCACGCGACGGGGTGTCGGGTTACGAGATTGACGCGCGAAGGCGGCGGGATACTTTACCTCGTGTGCGATGCGGCATTCGTGCGGTTTTCGCTCCGGGGCAACGCCCTCTGGGCGAAAAGCAACTGCCCCCGCGTTGTCCGCGGCAGAAGTCTGCGGCCCACCGACCCCGGCATCAAAGCGCTGGTGCGGGCCGCGATCGGCACCCGGCCCTAGCCGTCACCACCCCCGGCCCTAGCCGCCACCACCCCCGGCCGTGCGCGACACTCGGGACGGAGGCGGCGCCCGCCGGGGCGATCGCGGGGGTCGGCACGGCTAGCTCCCGGTCAGCAGGGGAGTCATCACCGGCCACACGGGAATCGGGTCGGTGTCCGAGTACGTGCCGTAGAAGAGCACCGTGTCGTCGAAGGACCACCCGTACATCGACCGCACCCGCACCGGAGCGCCGGGGTCCGCCGAGAGTGTCAGCACCAGCGTGCCGCCCGAGGCCGCAATCGAGCTAATCGTCAACAGCGTGGCGAAGTTGTCGGCGCTGACCTGGTAGCCGTAGAGCGCCCCCGCCGGCTGGGTGGCCACCGTGCCGGTGGCGAGCGTGGTCGGCCCCGTCAGGGCCACCGCCCCGTTCAGGTCCACCGCGAGAGTCACGACCGCCCCGGAGCGGCTCGCGCCCGTGACCACCGGACCCCGCCCGTCGTGGGTGGCCACGCCGTAGGCGTACTTCGCTACTGACCAGGCGTCCCGGCGGCACTCATCGACGTAGGCAGCCGCCGCGTAATGGTAGCCGTCGGAGTGGAGGAGCCCCAGGTGGCTCGCGCCGAAGAACACGTAGGGGTCGCCGGCCACGCACAGCAGGTACTGCTGGCGTAGCACCTCGCGCTGGGCGTCGTTCTGGGTTGCGCCGATGGTGAGGTTGGGCGCGGTCGCGCCGGCCAGCCGCCCGATGGGGTCGATGAGTACCGGCAGCGAGGGGTTTTTCGTAACCGCGCGGAGGCCGGGCAAGGTCGAGGTCAGGAAGGTCTCGGCGTACCCGGACGGGGCGAACGCGCCGTCGGCGTCGGCCTCCCCCTGGTCCCAGACGACGCACTCGACCGAGGCGCCCCACGCCGGCGCCTCCGCCGCGAAGCCGCCCGCGCTCGACTCCCATCCCCCGCCGGGACTGAGGAACACGATTCCCGCGCCCGCCACGCCCGCCACGCCGACCCCGACCGGCACCCCCAGGAGCGGCGAGAGACGCTTGGCCAGCTCGTAGCTCGCCGGGTACGTGAGGGAGGTGGCCGCGCCGGTGGCCCAGACCCCGCGCGGGATGGCGTTGGCGCGGTTGGCGGTCGCGGCCCCGGCGTAGCCGCCGGGGACGCCGGTGATTCGCCCGGCCGAATTACTCTGCCCGTAGTACGCCACCAGCGCGCCGCACGACACGTCGGCCGAGGTCGTGGTCCACGCCGCGCCGTCGGTATCGACGTACCCGGCATCGAGGGTGTACGGCCCGCCCACCGGGAGACTCGCCGACCCCGACCAAGTTCCGCCGCCCCACGCGAAGCCGTCGAGCGGGCGCCAGTCCTGGACTACGGTTGCCGAAGCGTAGCTCCGCACCCGGTAGACGCCGGCGGAAGGCGTCTTGCCCCCGCCGTAGATTCCCGAGAGCGCGACCCGGCCCGCCGCACTCGACTTCGACCCGCGCGGCGCGAAGCCCGGCACCGCATCCAGCGCGACGTAGAGCGGCGAGGCGGAGATGCCCCCGAGCACGCCCCAGCGCCGCGTCGAATT
>CAXTPM010000496.1:3656-4456 GCA_964245865.1 uncultured Fimbriiglobus sp.
CCGGCCGGAGAGCTTGAGCGGGTCGGTCTGGGCGGCGAGCGAGAGGCGGTCGAGCGGGTAGTTGAAGTTGCCGGTCGCGCCGGCGGTCGAGGTGAGCCACGCCCCGTCCAGGCGCAGGGAGAGCATCCCGGCGCGGACCTCGGCGTAGAGTTCGGCCGACGCGCCGACCGCGACCGCGAAGTTCCGCGAGAACGCCTGCGAGCCGTTGACCTGCTGGATAACGGTGATACTGCCGGTACTGACGGTCAGGCGGACGTAGTTGTTGGCGTCGTAGTAGGCGAGGTAGTACGGCTGGAGGTTGGCGTCCCAGGCGGTGGCGTCGCCGTAAATGTTCGCGTTGGTCGTGAGGCAGCGGAAGGCGCAGCGGAAGTCGGCGGGGAGGGGGTCGCCCAAGAACGCGAGCATCGCCCCCGAGAACGTGGCCGAGTTGTGGGCGGTGCCCGCGTCCGCCCGCAGGTTGTTCGGGCCGGCCACGGACCAGCGCGCCCGGCCGGCGAACGAGCCCGCGACCGAGAAGTCGTCGGAGTACAGCTCGCGGCCGGGCGAGAGCGGGAGCCGCAGCGCCGCCGGCCCCCCGGCGCGGCGCGGGGCGGCGGGCCGGAGCCGGGCGGGGGCGGCACTCTGGCCGCGCAGGCGCGTCTGGGGCATCTACGAGAGCTCCACGTGGACGGTCGCGGAGGCGCCTTGACCCGCAATCGTGTCCACGAGGACGGCCAGGCCGGTCGAGCCGTCCACGTCGAGCCAGAAGTCCTGCGACAGTGCCGTGCCGGCGACGGTCAGGGGGGCGAGGCCCTGCGCCA
>CAXTPM010000497.1:0-4442 GCA_964245865.1 uncultured Fimbriiglobus sp.
GCGCCCCCAGTACCGAGTCCATCGACCCGGCCAAGTCCTGCCCCGCGCCGGCGTAGAGCCAGCCGTAGCGCAGGTCCGCGCTCGGCGGGCGCTCGCCGAACAGCAGCGTGTTCGAGGCGCCGTCGCTAATGGATGTGATGCGCGTGCGCGAGTTCAGGTAGACCACGCCGTCTTGCTTGGCGGAAGTCGTCCCCGAGTTGGCCAGGTACGACGCGTGCGTGACGTGCAGCGTCAGCCCCCGCGCGGTGACGGTCCACGCGGTGCCGACGCGCCAGTCGGCCGGGCACGCGAACACCGGCACGAGGCGGTCCATCCCGGCGTGCTTCGGGGCGGCGGTGAACGGCATCGGCGCGCGGGCGTAGTCGGCCTCGGCCTGCCGCCACGCGGCGTCGAGTTCGAGGTACGGCGTCAGGCGCGTCGGCCACTGCAAGTAGGCGAGCTTGGTGCGCGCGGGCGGGGCTTCCATCCCCGGCGGCAACACCCCGGCGGCGCCCTCGAAGTTGTGGGCGGCGAGGGCGAGTTGCTTGAGGTTGTTCTGGCACTTCAGCCGCGCCGCGGCCGAGCGGACCTTCTGCACCCCGGCCAGCAGCAGGCCCGTCAACACCGCGATGACAGCGATGGCGACGAGGAGTTCGATGAGGGTGTAGGCCCGGCGCGGCGGCGTCATGACTCGCCACGCCGGCGGACCCAGAGGTAGAGCAGCCCAGCGAGAGTGACGCACGCGGCAGCGCCGGCGTAGTGCAGCCAGCGGGGGGCGGGCGGGGCGACATCGGGTATCGGCTCCCTTAACGGCGCAGGCGGTGCCAACGCCTCGCGGTAGTGACTGGCAGTGCGCTTGCCGAGTGTTCCAACAGTGTCTAATTTAGTTCCGTCCCAGACCGGGTAATTCACAGGGTCCGCGATCTCAGGAAAGGCAACTGGCTGCCCACTGTCCAAATTCATTCCTGCGAGAGTAAATATCGCGGGAGGTATGTCAACGTTGAGATTCGCCGCCTTGATGGTAATTTGCTCACGTAGGACTTGACGTCCGGCTCGCCAATGAGTATGAGTCACCTTCGAAGGAAACCAGACTCCTAGTTTCGTAGGGCTGTTATCTATTTCGGTTGACATGCGAAAATCTGAAGCGTCGTCGTATGACTCCATCTTGATCGGGTTCATGCCGGACGCTGGATCGAAAAGATAGCGATTTGTGTTTGGAGCGCGGGTTGTTTCGGCAACCGAGTAACACGACCTACCATCCAAGTTGACCAACTCGCTAGTTCCCTTCACTCGCAGCATGTGTCGCAGCGAAGCGTCTGGTGGACCCCTTCGATATGTACCAGTAAAGCCGTGCAACTGACCCAGCCTCCGCCAGTCGATCCGAAATCCATCAAGGGCGTCGAATCGGTCATCAAGGGTGTGGAACCCGACCTGTTCGGTCAATCCGACGCCCCCGCCGGTTGAAGTGAAAATCCCGAAGCCTTGCCTCTCGCAGTGGCGACCAATAATTCTACGGCGCCCGACCCCATTTTTGTCGAAAGTACTTCTCTCTTTAGTTTCGTCAACGCGCACCTGCCGGCCCTTAACCCAAACCTCGACTTGAGTAAGTTGGTCTTGCTGAGTTGGCGGACTACCGGCCTGCTCAAAAAGGAAGTCAATAGACATAATAAGGTGGTAGCTGGGTGTTAGAGAACTACGCGCCTCCAACGCCTTTTCGATGACGGCTTGCCGCGGCAGCTCACCGAAAAAGCAGATGACGCAGACGACCTGTGCGAGAGTTGCGATCATCGCTGGTTTCAACACCACATGATTACGAATGGAAGATTGTAGCCATATGATGTCTTTAGTCTGCGGCGGGCGACGGAGCCACCAGAAAGCAGTCCAGGGTGACCTTTAAAGTCTGCGTATCAACCACTATCGGGCCGGCGACGCACGAGGAGTTAACCCAGGTGCCATCGATACCAGGAACGTAAGTGCAGTACACTCTCGTTACGCACGGGGCGGTGGTAGTGGTGCTGACACACGCGCCGCCGATCGCGGGCGGAGCAGGTGTAGAAACGGCTTCGCAGACGAAAGAACCTCTGCCAATCCAGGTTATGACGCACACGGCTTTACAATCCCCGCCCAGAGGCCCGGTAGTCGCGCAGGCACCAAGTTTGTCCAAAGTGCAGTTCCGAGTGATGGCTTTGGAAAACCCCGCGCACTCCATGACGGGGATCAGCGCTGTGTTGGGAGTAGCGTTGACAGGCGACTGCTGATGGATAGTTAAACATATCGCAAGCAGCATGAACGCCGCCATACGGACTGGCGTATTGGCATATGTCGTTGTGAAGTCCTCGAACGAAGTTGAAAAACGGGCTTACCCCACCCGCACCCACACCATCACCCCGCGGTCCTCCGGCTCGTCCGTCAACACCGTGACGGCCAGCCGCCCCGACTCCCACCCGCTCACCGCCGGGTTGAATCGCACGCGCACCCGGTTCTCGGCCGCATCGACTTCCGCCGTCAGGCACGGGTGGTTCGCCCGCGCCCCCGTCACGCGGAACGGCTTGCCCGTCGGCGAGGCGAACGACACCTCCCCCGCCGGCCTGTCCTTGCTCAATTCCAGCACCTCAACGCTCGGCTCGACCGCCGTGCGCACATTGGCGGTCACCCTGGCGTAGACCGCCCCGCGCACGTCGCCTGCCCCGGTGTACGGCACCGACACCGCCTCGAGCGACGGGCCACGCTTGCCGGCCAGCTTCCAGACGACGGTTAGGATCGCCTCGCCGCCGGGCGGGATTGTCTTCGGCTCGACCTCGGCCGACGCGCACGAGCAGCCCTTCGTTACCGGCCCGCACTCGACCGGCACGGCGTGCGTGTTCCTCAGCGTGAACGTGGTGCTCGGTACCGCACTGCGGGTTGGTCGTCGAAGTCGTGCGTGTTCGGCGAAAGAATTACTGTGGGCGGCTGGTTCGCCGCAGGAACTGAGATCGGGCCGGCGCCGCCCCGCGCCCCCAGCGCGACGAGGCCCGCCGCGCCGGCGAGCAGGAGCACGATTGCCGCGTACAACAGTCGCGCCATCTTCGCCCCGGCAGAATGCCTTGGGATTCGACTTCCGTGACCGTAAGGGATTCGGGGGTGGGGCGCCAAGCGAAAAAGTTCGAGATTCACGCAATCCACACAAATGCCAACGCCAGCCCCGACCCGGCCGGGACGCCGACGCGGCCGGGCGCCTAGACTGAACGCATGCCCGCCTTCCTCACCGCCCGCTGGGCCAACCTGGTCCTCGCCAACTACGCCGTCCCCGAGGCGGTGGTGCGGCCGTACCTGCCGCCGGGGGTCGAACCCGACTTCTACAAGGGCGAGGTCGTCGTGAGCCTGGTGGGGTTCCAGTTCCTCGACACCCGCGTGCTTGGGGTCGGGTGGCCCGGCTTTCGGCACTTCCCCGAGTGGAACCTGCGCCTGTACGTAAGGCACGGCCGCGACCGGGGCGTGGTGTTCGTCCGCGAGTTCGTGCCGCAGCGTCTGGTGTGTGCGGTCGCGCGGCTGATCTACAACGAGCCGTACCGCGCGGCGGCGCTCACACAAAATATCACCGAAGACGATCACACCATTCGCGCCGAATATAGTGTGACATACAAAGGGGCCGCGCACACCATGGGTGCAACGGGCACCAAGCCGGGGGCGGTGCCGACCGACGGCTCGCTTGAGGCGTTCTTCAAGGAGCAGCGCTTCGGCTACGGCACGTCGCACTTCGGCACGCTCATCCAGTACGAGGTCGAGCACCCGCCGTGGGCGTGCTACCCCGTCACCGACTTCCGCGCGTCGGTCGATTGGGGCCAACTCTACGGCGGGCAGTGGGCGCCGTTTAGCGCGAAAGCCCCGCACAGCGTGGTGTTCGCGGCCGGGTCGGCGGTGCGCGTCTACCCCTTCCGCCGCCTCTCGCCGAGTGCCAGGCTCACCGCGTCGCCGGGGCCACCGGCAGTGGGGGGGGCGCGCCCGGCGCCGGCTGCGCTCTCGGCGGGAAGCGCAAGTGCCCCACCGAGCGGGGGTTAACGTCGCCGAACGACGCCGACGCCCACGCCCCCGTGCCGACGCCTGCCACCACCCGGCGGCAGTCGAAGTCCCACACCGCTCCCAGTTGGTCCCCTCCGGCGAGGTCCGACAGCGGCACCGCGATCTCGACCGAATACCCGGACGGGGTGCGCGCGGCCGCACTGTAGACGTGCGGCGAGCCGGCGCCGTCGCAGGTCGTGGCTCCATTGGACGTGACGGCGACTCTGCAATAACCCATCATGGCGTGGTCGGGAGAGAGTAGTAGCTCGACGGCGTCCGACTCGCCCGGCGCCGGCATTCTGGCCGCGCGGCACTCGACGCCGGCGAACAGCCAGCCGCCGCGCGTCAGCAGGCGCACCGTGGTCAGGCAGTCGTCACCGAGGCCGGGGCCGCTCCAGTGATTCAGCGTGGCGACCGTCGCCTCC
>CAXTPM010000498.1:0-2527 GCA_964245865.1 uncultured Fimbriiglobus sp.
CGAAGGCTTTCCGCAGGCGACCTACGACCGCTGCGCCCGCCATGCCGGCTTCCGAGTCGGCGCTGGCTGCTGCGGCCGGCACGCCGGCAGTCCGCTGCTGACGCGGCAAACCCTGCGACTGGCCGTCGCCGCCGGCGTGGCGGTTGCCGCGCACCCCGGCTACCCGGATCGGTCGAACTTCGGCCGGGTCGAGACCGGGATGCCACTCGACGAACTCGCCGCCGAACTGCACGACCAGCTCGGCGGCTTCCTGGCTTTGGCCCGCAGCGTCGGCGCAACGGTGAAGTGGCTCAAGCCGCACGGCGCCCTGTACCACCGCGCGACCGCCGACGCCGAAACCGCCCAGTGCCTCGCGGCGATTGCGAACTTCAACGGCCTCGGCCTCGTCAGCCTGCCCGGCGGCGAGTTGGCGAAGGCGGCGCGGGTATTGCGAATCGACTTCCTGCGCGAGGGCTTCGCCGACCGCCGGTACGACGCCGCCAGGCGACTCGTGCCGCGCAGCGAGCCGGGGGCGCTGATCGACGACCCCGCCGAAGCCGTCGAGCAGGCACGCCGACTGGTGGAGGCCGGGGCGCTCGACACGCTGTGCGTCCACGGCGACGGCCCGGCGGCACTGGCGGTGGCGCGACGGCTGCGCGAACTCGCGCGCCCCGCCGACTAAGCCGTCCCAGTTTTGCAATACACTTCATCCCCGGCGCGAACTCGCACAGAAGTCATAAAATCGCGCCGCCACTCGTTGTCCTGCCGCGCCCGTCTCGGTATGCTCTCCGATAGGCCCAGAAGTTGGGCCTGACCCGCGCTGTTTTGCAGTCCCCGATCCGGCGTCCTGCCGGGCGCTCCACTCGATTTGCCCGCGCCCGCCCCGTCGGCGACCCCGGCTCCTCCCGCCCCGTGGGCGGGGCCGGTGCCGCCACGTGCGCGCCGAATCGCGGGGTCGCCAAGCGGCGGACTGCGCCCCGCGCCGAACCCCCTCTCTCGGAGTGACGACTCATGCTACTCGGTGCCCTGCCGACCCTCGACCTGTTCCAGTACAACATCGTTGACAACGTCTTCTCGATGACCGTGGCCACCATGGGCGCCGCGTCGCTGTTCTTCTTCTTGGGGCGCAGCGAAGTCGCCCCGAAGTACCGCCCTGCGCTCATGGTCTCGGGCATCGTCACCGCCATCGCCT
Organism: uncultured Fimbriiglobus sp.; assembly: GCA_964245865.1. Lineage (GTDB taxonomy): Bacteria > Planctomycetota > Planctomycetia > Gemmatales > Gemmataceae > Fimbriiglobus. Next base: position 1,172 of record CAXTPM010000498.1, read on the forward strand.
GCTACCACTACTACCAAATCCGCGGCAGTTGGAACTCGGCCTTCATGTACGAAGTCGGCACCGGCGCCTCCGGCGACTACAAGGCCAGCGGCAAGTCGTTCAACGACTTCTACCGCTACGCCGACTGGATTCTGACCGTGCCGCTTTTGATGGTCGAACTGGTCGCGGTCCTCGCCCTCAGCAAGGCCGTCAGCCGCCCGCTGCTCACCAAGCTCGTCATCGCCGCGGCGCTGATGATCGGCCTCGGCTACCCCGGCGAGATTAGCCAGGTCTGGTCCACCCGCCTGATCTGGGGCATTGCCAGCAGCGTGCCGTTCTTCTACATCCTCTACGTGCTGTGGGTCGAACTCACCGCCAGCCTCGAAACCCAGCCCAAGGAGGCCCGCGAGCTGATCTCGATCGCCCGCCTGGTGCTCCTGATTACCTGGGCGTTCTACCCGATCGCCTACGCCATCTACGGCGACTCGCTCCCCGGCGCCACCCCCGGTCTCGTCGGCGAGCGCAGCCCGCTGGCGGTCGTCGGCATTCAAGTTGGGTACGCCATCGCGGACATCACCGCCAAGGCCGGCTTCGGCGTGCTGATTTACATGATCGCGGTGCGCAAGACCGAAGCCCTGCACGGCCACGAGCGCCCCGACGAACTCCGCGCCGCCGCCGCGGTCTAAGCCCCCGATGCGAGCCGCCGACCGGCACCAACTGGCCTCCGCGGCGCTCTCGGGCGCGGTGGCCCTCGCCGGGCTAGCGGGCTTCGACTGGCCGCTGACCCTCCAGGTCGCCGGCCTCGCGCTGTCGGTTGCGGTGGTCGGCCTGCCCCACGGCGGACTGGACCACCGCGTCGGCCGCGCCCTATGCGAGCCGCTCGCCGGCCGCTGGTGGCCGGCGCTGTTCCTCACGAGTTACCTTGCCGTCGGCGGACTCGTCCTGGCCGGGTGGGCCGTCCTGCCGCTGGCCACTGCCGGGCTATTCTTCCTGGTCTCGGCGTACCACTTCGCCGACACCGAGTCGCCGCCCCTGTGGCGCGGCACGATCTTCGGCGGCATGCCGGTCTGGCTGACGCTGCTGGCGCGGCCGGGCGAAACGCTGACTTTGTTGGCTTGGGTGATGTCCGACGCCCCGGACCTCGACGCGAGCTACGAAGCCCTGCGGCCGGGCCTGCTTCTCGTCGCCGGGATCGCGGCCGGCGCGTGGCTGGTCGGCCTGGCGCGCGGCGAGTTGGCCGAGTCGGCGCGGCTGCTGGCGGCGGCGCTGATGTTCGTGTACGCCCCGGTGTTGGTCGGCTTCGCGGTCTACTTCTGCGGCTGGCACTCGCTGCGGGAACTCGGCAAACTCGCCGGGCGCGCCGACCCATCGAACCCG
>CAXTPM010000498.1:2537-4438 GCA_964245865.1 uncultured Fimbriiglobus sp.
AACATGCTTCCGCACCTTCGCTCGGCCTTTCGGCCGCGCCGCGGCTTGCGGCGGGTGCTGGTCCTCGCGGCCCCTTCGGCCGCAGCGGCGGCACTCATGGCCACCGGCGGGGCGTGGGCGTTCGCGGGGGGCAAAGAACTTACGCCGGCTGTGGTGCAAGCGGTGTTCCTGGGCCTGAGCGCGGTGGCCGTGCCGCACATACTCTTGCACAAGTTGGCCGCGCGGGCGGGGGTCGATGCGTTCGGCCCACAGTTGGCCGGGCAGTTCACCGAGGCGGGGGGGCGCGAATGCAGTTCGACTACGTCCTCGCCGGCGGCGGCCTCCAGTCCGGCCTAATCGTCCTCACCCTGCGGCACCTCCAGCCCTCTGCGCGCGTTGCGGTCGTCGAGCGCAGCCCGACGCTCGGCGGCAACCACACCTGGTCGTTCCACGCCGCCGACGTACCGCCCGGAGCCTGGCCGGTCGTAGCCCCGCTTGTCGGCGCGAGTTGGCCGGCGTACCGCGTCCACTTCCCCGGTCACAGCCGAACCGTCCGCACCGGCTACCACTCGATTCTGTCGGGCCAGTTCGACAGCGTGGTGCGCGAGTCGCTAACTCGTCCAGGCTGCGAACTGCGGCTGAACGCCGAGGTCGCCGAGGTCCACTCCGACCGCGTGATCCTGGCGGGCGGCGAACAGTTGGCCGGGCGCTGCGTGATCGACGCGCGTGGGCCGCAGCCGCAAGCCGATCCGTGCGGCTGGCAGACGTTCTACGGGCTGGAAGTTGAACTGACTTCGCCGTGGCCCGACGAGTTGCCGACGGTGATGGACGCGACCTGCCCGCAGGACGGCGGCTTCTGCTTCACCTACGTTTTGCCGTTCACGGGCACGCGGGTGCTGGTCGAGGACACCACCTTCGGCGACACGCTGTACTTCGGCCCGGCTCAACTGCGCAAGCGCGTCGAGGGCTACCTGGCCGCGCGCGGCCAGGCCGGGTGGCGCGTATTGCGCGAGGAGCAAGGCGCGCTGCCGATGCCGTGGACCGGGCCTTCGCCCAACACCGGTTCGCCGCTGGTGGCCGGGTACGCCGGCGGCTGGTTCCACCCCGCGACCGGCTACTCGTTCCCCGCCGCCTTGCGCCTGGCGCTGGCCGTGGCCAGTGTGCCGCTGGAAGGCGCGAGCCGGGCGGCTGCCGCACTCGCCCGACGGCTGGCGTGGCGCCTACGGTTCGGCCGGTTCCTGAACTACTTGCTGTTCTGCGCGGTGCCTCCTTCAGGCCGGTGGCGTGTGTTCGCCCGGCTCTACCGGAGCCTGCCCGACGCCGTGTTCGCGCGCTTCTACTCGCTGACGTTCACGCCCGCCGACGCCGCGCGGATGCTCATCGGGCGCCCGCCGCCCCTCGACCCCGCGCGGCTGATGTCCCGCCCGCCCCGTCTCCCCGAGGTGGCCCCGTGCCCGCCGAACCGCTAACCGCCCCGCCGGCGGGCGCCGAACTGTTGGCCGCGCTGCTGGCGCGCGTGGCCGTGCCGCCCGCCGGGGTGCCGCGCCGGGCGTGGGTGCGCTCGCTGGTGGGGCCGCTGCGCGAGTTCCTAGCGCGGCCGGGGAAGCGCTTCCGCGACCGGCTCGTGGCGCTGGCGTACCACCTCGGCGGCGCGCCCGGCGACCCGCCGCCCGAGTTGCTGCTCGTGGTCGAGTTGCTGCACGCCGGCTCACTCATCATCGACGACATCGAGGACGGCAGCGTGCAGCGCCGCGGCCGCGCGGCCCTGCACCGCCTCGTTGGGTTGCCCACGGCGCTCAACGCCGGCAACTGGCTGTACTTCTGGCCCTCGACCCTGATTAGCGGGATGGGCCTGCCGCCGGCAACCGAACTCGCGCTGCACCGGGCGGTCGCCTCGGCGGTGTGCCGCTGCCACGAGGGGC
>CAXTPM010000499.1:0-4431 GCA_964245865.1 uncultured Fimbriiglobus sp.
GGGTCTCTTCGATTGTGACTTTGGCCATGCTGCTACTGCTGAGTTGTTACGAGACTTGAATCTTGCGCTCGGCCATGAGGCCGAGGCTCTGCGAGACGAAGCTGTCGCCCTTGTAGTCGCCCGCGCTTTCGAGGTCGAGCACCACCCCCTCGTAGCGGAACTGGCTCACCGACCCGTCGAGTTCCTTGATGGTCTCCACCACGGTCCCGCCCTGGATGTTGACGCCCGCGTAGTAGTCGGCGTCCAGGCGGGCGAACAGGCGGTCGAGGGTGGCGTCCGAGCGGTCGATCTTGATGGAAATGGTGTAGCCGTCCGGGACGTTGGCCCGGCGGGTGTAGCCGTCCAGCCCCTTGCTGGAGAGCTTGCTGCTCTCGCGCTTGACGGAGTAGTCGGTCACTTGGGAGAAGCGGACGGTGCCGTAGGGGCCGACCAGGACGAACGTCAGGTCGCGCCCCGTGGTCAGGTTGTTTGCTGGCATTTATTTGTTCCTTATCAAAAGGTTGCGGCTTTCTTGAAGGCCCGCGTGGGCGAGAGGCCCATGACGAACTCAAGTACGGTGCGGTCGTTCTTGGCGCTGTTGCACGGGCGGCAGGCCGGGGCCAGGTTGTCCGGGTCGCTGGTGCCGCCCCGCGTGAGCGGGATGAGGTGGTCGATGCTGAGCCGCAGGGTTCCGGTTTCGGGCCGCAGGCAGTACGCGCAGCAGTACCCGAAATACTCCTTGATGGCCCGCCACTCGTCGGCGGTACAGGTGCCAGCGGTCTTGTGCTTTTTGGCCAAGCTGCGGTGCGCCGAAGCCCTCACCTTGTCGGGGTTGTTTGCGGCCCACTGTTTCGCGTAAGCGCCGACTTTTTCCTTGCGGCGGCGGTACGACTCGGCGCACTGCTTGAGCTTCAAGGCGCGGTATTCGGGGTCAGCGGAGTACCGCTCGCGGTTGGCTGCGGCGACGATTCCGCTCTTGGCGGCGTGCCGCGCCCGCGCCTTCGAGCGGGTCAGTTCGGGGTCGCGGCAGTAGGTGTTCTTCGCCCACTCCCTGACTTTATCCGGGTGCAGACGCTGGTACTCGGCGCTCTTTCGGATTGCCGCGTCGCGGTTGCGCCGATACCAGTTCTTTCGCTGCTCGCTGGAGCACGCCTTGCAGTTGGCTTTCAACCCGCACCTTTCGCGCTTGGCCTTCGAGAACTCGGAGGACGGCTTGGTCACGCCGCAGCGGACACAGTGCTTCGCGGCCGGGTAGGCAATGTCTTCCTCGCTCCGGGCCGCGTTACGCCTGACGCTATGCCTACTCCGATTCTCCAAGAATCCCCCTACAAAGAGGTCGATACTAACTTAGTGTTCACCGACTGTCCACCTTCCACCGCACAGATCAGGTACGACAAAATGCTGAGGTAGCGGACCTTGCAGTCGGCCTGCTGGTAGCCCAGGGCTTCCCGGTTCGGGCTGTTGTTCGTGGCGTCGAGCACCACCAGCCAGTCGTCGATCATCCTGAGCTGCTTCATGGCGCTGAAGAAGCTGTCGAGGGTGGCCTTGGCCTCGCGGCGCTCGTCGGCGGTGATCGTGCGGCCGATGAAGATGCCCATGCCGGCGTTGAGCGTAGAGGCGACGTAGTTGGTCATGCGGGTGTAGTTGTCGCCGTTGGTCACCGCGTTGCTCGAAGCGTTGCGGCCCATGCGGAGCGCGAAGTAGCTGCCGCCCGGCGCCGGGTTGCAGACCACGTCGATCCCGGCCTGCGCGAGCGCCTGGAGTTCGGCGTTGCTGTACTGCTGCTGGGCGGAGGACTTCTGCGTGCCCACGACGCCGTTCAGGGGCTTGTTGAGGCTCGACTGCTCGGGGCTGAGCGCGGCGAGCTTCCCGGCGGCGTAGCCCTGCGGCGAAATCAACCGCACCTGGCCGTTGAGGGCGTCGGAGAAGTACACCCAGTCGCCGAACAGCAGCTTCGCGGCGTAGCTGTCGATGCCGGCGGTGGCCTTGGCGGAGACGGCGTTGGCGATGGTGTCGCCGGCGGGGCCGGTCATCACCATGTAGGTGCCCTCGGAGAGGCCGTAGGCGACCTGCGCGGTCCACTGCGTGCTGTCGTCGGCGTCGGCGAGCATCGCCACCGAGGCGCCGGTGCCCCGGAGCGCGTACATGCCCTTGCGGGGCACGGTGTCGAGGCCCACGAGCACGGTCGCGGTGATCGTGGCCGCGCCGTCGGTGCCGCCGCTGAACGTCGCGGTCGATGCCGTCGAGGTGGCCGCCCCCACGTTGTCGAAGGTCTCGGGGATCAGGCCGGGGAGCGAGACCACTAACCGGCTGGTGTTGGCGGCGCTGCCGGGGCCGATGGCGGCCTGGAGGGCGTTGCCGGTGGTGCCGGTGTACTTGGCGGTCAGGGTGAGCGTCGCGCCGCTGCTGGAGGCCACGACCAGTTGCGACTGCGTGCGCTGCCCGGACTGGCCGAGGTTGATCGCGGCCGCTAACGCGGTGGCGAGTGCCGCACTGGCGGCGGTGATCGTCGCGGAGGCGGCCGCGTCGGTGCCGTCGGTGACGCGGACCAGGCGGAAGTTGCCCGCGCCCTGGAGCGCCGCGGCGTTGACGGCGGTGAGCAGGTCGTACTTGCGGGCCTGCATCGCGCCGAACTGCCGGGCGGCGTCGGCGGGGGTGGAGGCGATGGCGGGCGAGTTGACCGGCCCCCAGGTGGCGGTGCCGACGACGCCCAGAACGTTGGTGGGGACGCCGTTCAGGAGGTAGTTGCCCGGCGGGGTGATCTGGACGATCAGGTCGGGGACTTGCAGGGCGGTCAGGTTGACGCTCCCGGCTTGGACGATGGTCATGGGCTACTCCTGGCTAGTCTTGTTGCGGGCGGGCTTGGCCTCCACGGCGGCGTCGTGGCCGGCCTCGCCGTCGTACTCGGCGGCGACGACGTGCCCGGCGTGCTGGCCCCCGAGGATGTCCTTCATCTCGGCGGGGTCGGAGATCATCGCCCCGATTCCGTGCCCGGCGAACGGGTTAGTTACAACAAGCACCTTCATGGGTCAGCCCTTCGTTAGAGTGGGGTAATGGATTGCGTCTCGCTCACCACCGTCGCGGCGCTCTGGCTCTGCGTGGTGGAGAACTCGGCGGAGTAGAACAGGTCGCGGCGGTACAGCCCGTCGCGCTCGTCGCGGTCGCTCTGGCGGCTGCGCTCGTACAGGAGCCGGGCGCCGAAGCCGTCCGGCAGTGGGAGGTAATCGACTGCGGCGAGGGCCGCGTCGGCCAGGGGCGCGACGGCGTCCCTGAGTTCCGGCGAGCCGGCCCAGACCGTGATTTGGTAGCCCTTCTTCTGGCGCTTCAGCTCCCGCACCGCCGTGCCGAAGCCGCCCACGCGGGCGGTGATATGCGCTCCCGGAACGGTGACGGTACTGCCGCTCGATGACGCGCCGGGGATCAGCGCGGCCAAGCCCTGCGCCACACTAGCGGGCGTGTCCGATAAGGACGCGGCGTAGGCGTAAGGCATCCCATCGGCGACGACGCAGGCGTTGTAGCGCCCCGCTGTGCCGGAGACGGTTACGGCGTTGCCCGAGGCGGTCAGCGCCAGCGTCGGCGCGTCCGACGGAAGCTCCAGCCACTGCGGCAGGTGCCGGGTCGTTTTGGATTCGGTGTCCGAAGCGTAGACGGAGACGTTCACCGCCTGGGCGGCCAAGTCGGCGTCTAATTGCGCCGGGATGGGCCAGCCCCGGTACACCCGGACGGTAATGCCTTGGGGGTTGGGGTAGCAGGCGGCGGCGACCAACTCCACCAGGCCGGCCTCAACGTCCGCGCTGTCGGACACGGGCTACGCGCTCAGGCTCGGCAGGCCGTTGTTCTGCGAGGTCAGCACCATGAGGTATTTACTCGGGTGGATGCCGTCGGCGGTCGGGCCGTAGGTGGAGCTGTTGGCGGTGGCGGTGAACGGCGCGGCGGTCTTCCAGACCAGCGGGTTGGTGCCCTGCACGTAGCTGCGCAGGTCCACGTAGAAGTCCTGGTTGGTGATGAGCGTGCTTGCGAGTATCTGCGAGTTGTGCGTCAGCACGTCGCCGCCGGTGTTGAAGGCGGCGCTGATCGGCGTCTGGTTCGCCTCCGTGGCCCAGGCGTCGGTGGAGGTGGTGCGGGGCAGGATCGTGGCGAGACCCTGTTTGCGGAAGCCCCGCGTCGTCTTGTTGTAGGTCGCCTGACTCTGGATACTCGCCTTGACGCTGGCGAGGCCGCTGCCGCCCTGGTAGTCGTTGGTGCCGACGGCGGTCAGCACGTTCGAGTTCGAGTTGCCGAACAGGTCCAGGAACATCGCGCGGCTCTGCGTCATCGTGCTGATGAGGGCTTGCGCGGTGAGGCCCGCGATGCCCCAGTTGAGGGTGGGGAGCGAGGGGTTGCCCAGGGCCGCGGCGAGGCGCTGGTAGATGCCGAACTGGCGGTACTGGTCGCCGTCGCCGTCGGAGCTGT